>DRLX01000185.1 GCA_011322715.1 Desulfobulbaceae bacterium | reverse complement strand
GCTTTGCCGAAGAACTGGCACAAAGGAAGGGGGGAAGCGTCCGCACCCATGAAAAATTCGGAACGGCAACCGTTCTCCTGCCCGATGATGGTAAAATAGATGTGGCTACCGCCCGCCTGGAGTACTACGAATACCCCGCTGCCATGCCGACTGTGGAACTTTCCTCGATTAAGTTGGATCTCTTTCGGCGCGATTTCACCATCAATGCCATGGCCATCCATCTTAATCCATCACGATTCGGTACCCTGGTGGATTTTTTCAACAGCCAAAACGACCTGAAGGAACGCCGGATCAGCGTATTGCATAATTTAAGTTTTGTTGAAGATCCCACCCGTATCTTCCGCGCTATCCGCTTTGAACAGCGGTTGGACTTTCGCATCACCCCACATACGGAAAAACTGATAAAAAACGCCGTGCGCATGCACCTGTTCGACCGCTTTTCCGGGCCGCGCTTTTTCGGTGAACTCAAACAGATTCTTAGCGCCGACAATCCTCTACCCGCCCTGCGGCGAATGAACGAATTTTCCCTGTTTCCATTTCTCTGGCCGGACCTGCGACCTAATTGTAAAATCGACCGCCGATTCATCCATCTCATCACCCAGGCCTCTCGGGCCATATCCTGGTTCCGCCTGCTATACCTGGACAGGGCATGCCCTTTCTGGGCCGTGTACATCCTTGCCGTCATGAGCCGGTCCAGGGTCAAAGAACTAATGAGCTTCTGTCAACGTTTTGATCTGCCGCCTAAGACACGAAAGATGCTTATTCGCCAAAAAACAGAAGGCGAACGCATCGCTCGGGAAATGCTTCGTCGTCCGTTTATGAAGCCAAGTGAAATCTACTGGCTGCTCTTGGACCTGGACAACGTCGGTCTCCTCTACCTGATGGCCATTGCCCGAAAAAAATATATTAAAAAGGCGGTTTCTCTTTTTGTTACCTCCTTACGGGACACGGTTCCACTCATCAGCGGCCACGACCTGCTCAAGCTGGGGTTTACGCCGGGGCCGCAATTTCGCACCATGATTAACCATGTGCTTGAGGCGCAGCTCAACGGTGGAATCACAACAAAGGAAGATGCTTTTACCCTTGTCAAAGAGAACTATCGTTCTTACCAGTCAAAAAGAGACAAAGAGTCGAAAGATTCCTTATGCGATCAGGAAAGGGATTCTTTGTCCTCCTGATGGGCCATATGGCCGGACAAGAACAAGTGATACCGTAAGGATTTGAGTGTTCAGGAACCGGCCTTGGCTACTAATGATGGAAAGAGTCCGGAACAACAATAATTCCCCGATTCTTTCTCAATAAACAAAACAAGGAGAAACAAAATGGCAAAACAAGTTGTAATTGATACCGATGAGTGTATTGGCTGTGAATCCTGTGTTGAACTTTGTCCGGACATCTTCGCCTTTGATGAAGCGGCCGGGCATGCGACAGTGATTAAGCCCGAGGGTGGTGATGAGGGCTGCATTGAAGAAGCGATCGGTTCCTGTCCCGCTGAATGCATCACCTACGAAGAATAACTAAAGGGTGCCTTGAAAAATTAGATATTTTGTTCAAGTTCAGGTAAGTGCAGACTCCGAGAAGCAGCGAAAAATAAAATCGCAGCATATTAGGTATATGTGAGCATTTTATTTTTCACAGTGACACGGGAATTGGGCAAAATAGCGTTTTTTAAGACAGCCTAAAGAATAACAACGGAAAAACTCTACCCGGTGCAGGACCATCCTGGGCCGGGTAGTTGTTTGTAGACGTAACTTTTTCTTGTAACAAAGAAGACAAACACGTGGAGAGCGGTTTTCGACCTGCGCAATCACCAATACAATGGACATTAATCATACCATACAACAGCTCATAATCCTTGCGCCGCCTTTTTTACTGGCATTGACCTTTCACGAACTGGCCCATGGGTATGTGGCCTGGAGTCTTGGTGATCCGACGGCAAAAAATGCCGGTCGACTGAGCATGAACCCGCTCAAACATCTAGACCCTCTGGGCGTTATCGCCTTTATTATTATGAAAATCGGCTGGGCCAAACCGGTTCCAATTAATCCCAGCTATTTCAAGGACCCGCAAAAGGGCATGTTACTGGTTGCTTTAGCCGGTCCGGGTGCCAATGTGGTACTGGCGGTCATAAGCGCTATCCTGGTCCGCATTCTTCTCATGGTTCCGGGTATCCCCATATCTATTCTCCGACCACTTGCCGGTATGCTGGTGGCCGGTGTCTGGATCAATATCATGCTGGCGGTCTTCAACTGCCTGCCCATTCCGCCGTTGGACGGCTCTAAGGTTTTGATGGGTATCCTTCCGCCGCAGACGGCACGCAGTTATGCCAAGCTTGAGCCGTTCGGTTTTATCCTGCTTCTGGGTTTGTTTTATACCGGCATCATATCTAAAATTATCCTGCCGATTATCTCCTTTGCCAACGGTCTGCTCCTGGGTTAGGATTACGCAATTTTGATTGCATAAAAAAACGGGCATGGAAGTACTTCCATGCCCGTTTTTTTTATCGCGACAGCACCAACAACTTCTCTTGTACTATGATGCCTATAATTTGTAGGTAAGCCCCAGGGCGACCACATGGGCGCCGGAGCCGCTGAATTCTCCGTTGATAAGATTGTTGACCACACTGCGGTCATCTTTGTCATCATAGAGATAGCCGATACCCAGATTCAAGTGCTCATTTGCCTGATACCGAACGCCGACGGAATAGATATAGGCATCGGAATCCGGCAGATCAAAGGAAAGGGTGGAATCGGGAATAGGTGTCTTATCGTAGGAAAAACCGGCCATCAGGGTAAAGGCATTCTTCATATCATAGGTCAGGCCGATACGATATGTATCACTGTCATCCCAGTTCTTGCTCTTGGGCTGGTCAAAGGCCATATTCAGTACCGGATTGGCCAGAGGTGCCGGATAGGTAAAATCCAGGTCATCATATTTGGACCAGAAGGTCCGTTCATATTCAAGCTCAACGGTCAACTGATCAAAAAAGGTGTAGGAACCGGCCAGAGAGAGAACCGCCGGTTGCGGAACCGAGACGGCACCGGGACCATTATAGACACCTGGACCAGCGGAAGTTGCGAGATAGGCATCTCCCTCAAGATCCAGATCAACTTTGGAACGATAGGTTACGCTTAAATTCATGGCCGGGATGGGCCGGGCGCTGGCGGCAAGGTTGTAGCCGACCTCCCAGGTATTACCATCCATATCACGGCTTGCGGTTACTCCGGGCGCGACCATACCGGAGCTACGCACCGTTGCATCGGCATAGATGGTCCGGATTCCTGCAGCCAGCGAAAACATCTCATTAATTTTGTACGAACCCGAGACCCCGAACTCAAAGACCTTCAAGGTAAACTCGTTGGCAACGGTTTTCGGAAACGGCTGACGCCATTCTTTCGACAGACCGTCGGGGATGCCGTAAGAAAAACCTATCCGAAAATTATGATAATCAGGAGATACGGCAAAAAAGGTCGGCAGCACAAAATCCTCTTTGTCCGATTCGCCGTTAAAACTCGAAGTTCGTCGGTCGGCATAGGAAATAGATTTCAAACGAACCCATTCCGCATTGCCTTCGAGAAAACCGCGATCCTCCATCCAAGACATATTGGCGGGATTATAATAGGCGGCATCCGCGCCTCTGGTATAAGCCACGTTCGCCCCTGCCTTGGCAACGGCATTGACCGACTGTTCCGGAATTCGATATCCGGAACCGTAGGCGGTTCCACTGACGGCCAGCGCTATAACGGCGGCTCCGGCAATTGATTTCTTCATTGCTGTTCTCCTTTTTCACTGTGTTGTAATGATACGTCTATTTACAAAATATTCTATTTACAACAAATACCCAAGCTCTCTTCCGTCGGTCTACGACGATGACCCGGGCATACTGTCGGCTGTGTACAGATAACGTTTTATCTTATGGGTTGCCGTTTTAATAAACGGTTCTCTTCGTTCCAGTATCCGCGACAGTCTGGATGCAGATGACAATTGTCCGTTGACGGTCTTTCTGATCTCTTCCAGCTGCGAGATGATATAGGTGTGACGTTGCTCTCTGGATTGACCGGTGGTAATCCCATCAATAAAATCATAGTCCGGATAGACCCAGGCTTCGATTTTTCCTCTATTCTCCAGCACCAGTGATTCCACCAGCTGGGGATACCTGTTTAACTTATGCTCAATGGTTTCCGGATAAATATTTTCTCCATTGGCAAGGACAATGACCGACTTGGAGCGTCCTTTAACATGCAAATTTCCCAGGGTATCAAGAATGCCTAGGTCTCCCGTCTTCAGCCAGCCGTCATCCGTAAATGTTTCCGAGGTGGCTTCGGGATCATTCCAATACCCCAGCATAATATTGTCACCCTGCACCTGGATTTCACCAATGCCGGTTTTTTCATCCGGCTCGGCAATCCTGACGCTGACTCCCGGCATCGGCTTACCGGTTGAACACAGGGCAATGGATGTATCACCATAGGGTCCGCCCGCGACAAGCGGTGACGTCTCCGTCATTCCATAGCCGATCAAATAGGGAAAACCGGCCATTCGCAGGAAGGCCTCGATTTCAGGATTCAACGCCGCACCACCGATTCCCATAACCATCAGGCGGCCACCGAAGAATGTTTCCAGTTTTTTTCCTATCTTACGATAAACAAACTTC
>DRLX01000184.1 GCA_011322715.1 Desulfobulbaceae bacterium | reverse complement strand
TTTCTCGAAAAATGGCGCGCAAACGGCCCGGTCATCCCGGCCCGCCTCTCGGAACTGGCCGCCATGCTCGCCGAGGAGATCGGTGACGAGGAACTGGCGTCCGAGTTCAGGAGCCGGATCCAGGATATCATCTGACGGCCTTGTCCCCCACCGTTACGGCCGTCCCTGCCTGTCAACAGAAGGAGGACCCATGTTGTACCGGAAATCTCTCTTTTTCCCTTTCTTTTCCTTTCCTGTCCCCTGCTCTTCCCGGGTGCGGCCTTTTCCTGGACCGAGATTGCGCAGCAGCATGCCGGCGGCGGCGCCAAGGAGGTGCCGGTGAACCGGGATATCTCCAGGGTCCAGATCATATGCCGCGATGCGCCGGTGATCATCAACACGGTCGTGATGCGCGAAGGCGGCAGGAAGACGCCGTTTACCCAGGGCAAAAGGTTTGCGGTCAACGAGGCCTTTGTCCTTTCGCTTGGCGGCAGGCACCACGTATCTGAACGGATACACCAACCAGATCGCCAGTGCCACTTCGGAACAGTTCCTGCTCATGCTTTATGACGGCGCCATCCGCTGCACGACCTTGGCAGTCAAGGCCATTGATAGCAATGATATCCCCAGGCGGGCCTATTACCTAAATCCTGCACTTCGAAAATGAAGAAAAAATTTTCTTTTGCCATATCAGCGGATTACACGAACTTGATCGTTCCTTTCGATTCACTGACCGTGTGAAGGATTTTTTTTCTTCATTTTCTCGCCATTCGGGATTGGCAATTTTACCGAATCTGCTTCGTTATCAAGGGGTTGAAGTATTCTTATACGTCTGCGCCCCTGATGCCTCGCATCTCCGGCAAAATTGCCAATTGCAGGATCTAGGTATTATATAAACAAGGCCTCGGCTATCATATCCGAGCCCGATGCGACCCTGGATCACCTCCAGGATGCCAACCTGGCCGAGAACCTCGGCGCCCGGCATCATTACCTGCCCAAAGAGTTCATGAGTGCCAATGGGGACAATGATCCTGAACCACTCAGGCTATAGTCAAGATGATGCTCAAGGAGTTGCGCGAAACCTGGGCCGAGGCCATAGTTCTTGCCAGAAACGAGCAGGTGAAATCGGGGTCTCCAAACCTGGACAGCGATCCTGCTCCAGGGCACACCAAAATAGCAGCCACCCGGTGGAAATGAATCAGTCAATGATAGACAGGCTCCGATGTCTCTCTCCAGAGGAACGCCCGCTTCTTCTCCAGAAAACATATGAGAGCAATATGGAATTTTTCCGTCAGCGGTATCCTTTCCTGTTGTCGCTTGTCCGGAAAAAGAAATGTCCTTACCAGTTGAATATCACGCCGGAATTTCTGTCAATAACGCATGAAGAGAGCGGTCAGCTGGCCCACCCGGAAGCCGGGTTGGATATGTTTGCCGCCATGATGGGCGATTGGGTCCATGACACCTGGATCGATCTCTGCAATTTCAAGATACCTGCCATGGACAGGTACCCACTGCACGGCAAGCCGTTACGAACAACGTACCAGCAGCTCCTGACAGAGTTCCCGGATTCCCTGATCCGTTTTTCCCTCAAACAGATCAACCTCAAGGAGCTTCCTGATGGCCGCCGTTTTTCTCCTCCAGTTGTTTTTCTCGGTATTTTTCACGGGTTACATATAGATTACTATCTTTCTCGTACCGAGGTGAGTCACATTCTTCTGGTCGAGCCAGATCTGGAACGGTTTGAGGTCTCCTGTTATTTTCTTGATTACCGGAAGATAAGCGGCCAGGCCGAGGTGGTGTTTTCCCTCGGGCCTGATCCTCAGAGCGAGGCGATAAGGTATTTTTTCAGCAATTACTCGGTGAGCCGTCAGCTCTGGACCCGTGTTTTGCCAGGGTATGAATGCCAGGACAATCCGCACCTGGTCGAATCATTTCGCATGCATCAGGCCACCATGTCCAACGTGGTCTTTCCGCTCGATCACGATTATGATGCCATTCGTCAGGTTGTGGCCAATATCAGGCAACAGTGTCCTTTGCTGACAAGCCGGCCCCGTCTGTCCGAAAAATCCAGGATTGCTGTTGTGGCATCAGGGCCTTCCCTTGATCATGATCTTGAGTGGCTAAGGGCAAACCAGGATAATCTGATTATTTTCGCAGTGTTCAGCGCGGTCAGGCCTTTGTTGCATCATGGAATCAGGCCTGATTTCCAGGTCACCCTGGAGACGAAATTACTTCAGCAAGGTTTGCGTAGCCCTCTTGGTCTTGATCCGGACATACCAGTGATTGCGGGGTGCAATGCTCCGGTGTCGATAGTGCGATATTTCAATGAACTCCTGCTCTGTGGCATAGGAGACAAGGTTGCGCCAGTGCGTTTTACGATGCCCCTGCACGGGGTCCTGCCCTCCAGCACCTCCATGGCGTTTTCCTTTGCCTGCCTGTGTCAGCCAAAGGAGATTTACCTGCTTGGCTGCGATTTCGGTTATTATTCTATCGATAAGAGTCATGCCGGATCCACCATATATGACAAGCCGGAGCAGGGATCGGATGCACGGTCGGTTGATGATTACCTGGAAAAAATGCAGCAGATTGTTGTCGAGGCCAATTTCTCATCTAAAGACCGGGATGTTGTCACCAGTACGCCTTTTTTGACTCATGTGCGGATCGTTATCGAGCAGGCCATTGAGGCGGCAGGAAATAAAACGACAGTGTACAATCTGTCCGACGGTGCCAGGGTCAGGGGGGCACGGGCCAGGCGGTCCCAGGCCATCAAACTGCGAAAATATCCTCGCAAACAGGACGATATCAATCGGATCAGGAAGGCTTTTTTACCGGCTCAAAAAGGAAAAAATTGGAAACCATACGCCAAAGATTCAAGTCAGGTGGCTGAAGGGTTGAAAAGAGATGTGATCCGTGGGCTGGAACTCGAAACTTTTACCTGGAAGAAATTCAACCAGGTTGTCGACCGGGCAGTACTGGCTGCTGTCATGGCGAACCGGGAAGATGAGAGGGACAGACGGCCGGAAGTCTTTGTCCTGTTTATTCTTCACCTGTTGGTCGCCTGGTACAAGGTATTGCTGTTTGCCGATCAGCAGGAGATGGCGGAAGAGATTTATCGCTCCGGCCTGAAAAAGATCAGGGCCGTGGTTGAGCAACTCGAATGGCCGGTGAAGGAGTTGGATTAGTTGTTTTAGGAAAGCCGAAAAAATGCGTGGAAGACAATTGACGGTGCGTGATGTGGTCCCGGCTTCAACTTTCCACTGACAATCCAACATCAAAACTTGAGCTGAGCAGGGATGCAGGAGAGCAGCAGGAACACGTTGAAGCCGGAACGAACAGTGGCCTTTATTGTGGCCCGTCTCGGATCGTCCAGGCTTCCAGGAAAGCAGTTTAGAAAAATCGGGCGCAAGATGCTCCTGGAGTGGCTTCTGGAGGAACTCAGGAGATGTCGGCAAGTCGATGAAATAGTTCTGGCCACATCAGCGGAGCCGGAAAACGGCCTTCTTCTTTCCTGGAGCGACAAGCAGGGTATAGCCACCTACAGGTATCCTGGAGACGTTAACCATGTGACCACCCGGTTGCGGCGGGCAGCCGAAAAATGCTTC
>DRLX01000183.1 GCA_011322715.1 Desulfobulbaceae bacterium | reverse complement strand
TGAGATAATACCTTCCTACGGCAATGATCTCCTCCCCATGGGCCTCGGGCACGGTGCCGACAATGGCCACATCCCGTCGATGATCAATATAGACAAAATCCTGTATCTGCCGATGGGTAAAACGCTGCTGCCTGCTCATAAAGCGGTAATAAACTGTTTCCTGGGAGAGATCGTAGAGCAGGTCCCGCATGTGCGGCTCATCGGTGGGCCTGATGGAGCGAAAATTGACCTGGGTCCCGTTTTTGAGCAAAAAGCTGGTACGCATGAACTCTTCACCGGGGACGATGAACCGGTCACCAAGACCGGAAAGGTTGGGCCGCAGGTACTTGTGATCGATAGCCTCCTGGAAAAGTTGCTCGCGAAAATCAGGATGGGCTATGGATATCAGGGCCATGACCCGCTCCTGAATGGATTTTCCATGCAGGTAGGCAACCCCGTATTCGGTGACGATATAATGGACCGTACCTCGTGAGATAACAACACCGGATCCCGGCTGCAAGGTGGTCACAATACGGGAACGACTGCCGTCTTCATTGGTGGAGGGCATGGCAATGATGGAACGGCCATGTTCGGAAAATGAAGCGCCGCGATTAAAATCCACCTGGCCGCCGATGCCGGAATAAAAGCGTCCGCCCACCGAATCGGAACAGACCTGGCCGGTCAGGTCTATCTCCAGGGCCATATTGATGGAAACCATCCGCTTCTGCTTGCCGATCACACTGGAATTATTCACATACTCGGTTGGACGAAAACAGAACAATGGATTATCGTCTATATAATCGTAGAGTTTTTTACTGCCCATACAGAAACTGGCTGTCACCCGGCCCCGATCAACGGTCTTGCGACTGCCGTCAACCGCCCCGGATTCAATCAGTTCAATGATGGAATC
Source organism: Desulfobulbaceae bacterium (assembly GCA_011322715.1). Classification (GTDB taxonomy): domain Bacteria; phylum Desulfobacterota; class Desulfobulbia; order Desulfobulbales; family Desulfobulbaceae; genus DRLX01. The sequence continues at coordinate 4,776 of DRLX01000183.1, read as the reverse complement.
GGAAATCATTTCCGTATGAATACCGAGATGTTTTTTCCCATGCAGACATTTCATCACCGCCTGGGGGACACGACCGACACCGGGTATTCGCCCCAGACCGAATTCCAGGGTGGCGCCGTTGGGAATCAGGGTGGCAACCTCCCGGGCGATTTTCTCACTCACCGGATGCAGGGAATGGGATTCCCGTTCAATAATCGGCTCGTCAACCGGCACCAGAATATCCAGATCATAGATATCCATCAGGGAATCGCCGTGGGTCCAGGGCATGTTGGGATTGACTTCGGCAATGACCAGGGAGGCATTTTCCGCCGCCGACCGGACAATATCAACGGAAATACCCAGGCTGACCTTACCGCGCTCATCGGGCGGCGTTATCTGGATCAGGGCCACATCCAGAGGCAGGACGCCTGAGTTGAGCAGGCCCGGTACATCGGACATCAGGATTGGAGTATAGTCGCCCATACCCTCCTGGATCATGTCCCTGACATTGGAGCCGATATAAAACGAATTTATGGTAAAACATTCCGCATACCGCTTTTCCGCATAGGGTGCCTTGCCTTTGGTGATAAGCTGGACCAGTTCGACATTGGCCAGCGATCCGGCCCTTTTGGTCATGGCACTGACCAGCTGCACCGGCTCGCCGCAGCCGGTGCCGATAAACACCCGTTGTCCGGGCTGCACATGGGTAAGGGCCTGTGTTGGGGTGCTGACCATATCTTTGTATTTCTGTTGCCAATCCTGATCATATTTCATTGTCGTTATATCCTGGTAAAATTCAGTTGCTGGACCCGTTCCATGGTCGGTAAAGATGCTGCACGTGCGGTAGAGGCGAATTTATTCGCCTGTTGGGCCATTGAATTATTTATTGGGATAACCATGAAAAATATGGCGGCTAAAGCCGCCCCTACGGCTTAGGTTGTGGGCAAAGCCCGCGTTAGTTCAGCTTTTCTTCTTTTTCGGGGCAAAGGTCATCCTGGCATCGGCAACAACCGGATCACTGCCGATTTCGCCGACAATAAGCGGGTTGATATCCAGTTCAACAATCTGCGGGAAATCCGTGGTCAACTGACTGATTCGCTGCAGGGCACCGGCAATGGCATGGATATCCACCTCCTTGCTGCCGCGCTTCCCTTTAAGCATTTCATAGGAGCGGGTGGATTTTAACATCTGGATGGCCTCGTCTTCCGTGATCGGCGCCAGGTAAAAGGTCACATCCTTCATCACCTCTACAAAGATACCGCCAAGGCCGAACATGAGCATGGGGCCGAATTGCGGGTCCCTGGTCATACCGAGGATGATCTCAAGGCCGCTTTCCGCCATCTTTTCCACGTAAATGCCTTCGATTATCGCCTCCGGCGCGTGCTGGCGAATGCGAAGGGTCATCAGTTCAAAGGCGTCTTCAACCTCCTGGCTTGAGCCCAGATTCAGACGCACCCCGCCAAGGTCGGTCTTATGGATGATATTTGGGGAAACAATTTTCATGGCCACCGGAAACCCGATGAAACGGGCCACCTCGGCCGCCTCCTGGGCATCGATGGCAAGATGGCCGGGCAGGATATGAAAACCATAGGCCTTGAGGATGTCCTTGGCCTTGACCTCGCCGATCTGGAGCCGGCCCGTGCGCCGGCGGCGGGTGATAATCCGCTCCACCCGGCGCCTGTTAACCGGAAACCTGGTGACCAGGCGGGGCGGCCGCCGTTTCCAGACACCATACTGGTGCATGGCCCGGAGCGCGGCCACGGCCCGTTCAGGTGATTCATAGTCGGGCAGACCGGCAGCGGCGAGCTCACGCCTGCCGGGCAGCACATCCGCTCCTCCCATAAATGAGGCCAGCACCGGTTTGGAGTGGTCCAGGTTGGCGGCAATGGCCCGGGCTGTTTCTGCGGGTCTGGTCATGGCCTGGGGCGTCAACAGGACCAGGATGCCATCCACTTCCGTATCCTGCTGGGCGGCTTTCAAGGCCTCGACATAGCGTTCCGGATCAGCATCGCCAAGCACATCGATGGGATTACCCACCGAGGCGGCGGCAGGCAGTTTTGCGCGCAGGGCCGTGGTGATATTTCGGTCCAGTTCCGCAACCCGCATGCCCGCCTTTTCAACCGCATCCGCAGCCATGGTTCCGGGACCACCGGCATTGGTGATAATAAGAATACGGTCACCCTTGGGCGGCGGCTGCATGGACAGGGCGGTGGCATAATCGAACAGGGCGTCAAAGGTATCGGCCCGGCAGACACCGGAACGCTTGAAGGCTGCGCCGTAGGCTGTTTCAGCACCGGCCAGCACTCCGGTATGGCTGGCCGCCGCCTTTTGACCCGCCTTCGTGGTTCCGGATTTCAGGATAACCACCGGCTTGACGTTGCTTGCCTCTTCTGCGGCCTTGATGAACCTGTCCCCGGAACTAATATCTTCAAGATAGCCGACAATGACCTTTGTTGCTTCATCGCCTGCCAGAGATTGCAGCAGATCGACCTCGGATATATCGGCCTTGTTGCCGATGGAAATGAGCTTGGAAAGGCCGAGATGGCGCCCCTTGGCCATATCAAGCATGGCGGTACAGAGAGCGCCGGACTGGGAAAAAACCGCAATGCCGCCTGATTCCGGCATCCCGCCCCCGGCAAAAGAGGCGTTGAGATTATTTTCCGTATTGATCAGGCCCAGACAGTTGGGGCCAAGCAGTCTGGCCCCGCCGCTACGGCAGATATCAGCGAGTTCCATTTCTCTTTGCCTGCCCTCTTCACCGGTTTCCTTAAAACCGGCACTGATAACGATGACGGATCCCGCCTTTTTGGCAACAGCATCGCGGGCCGCATCACACACATATTTTCCCGGCACCACGATGATCACCTGATCGACAGTGGACTCGTAATCACGTAATGAGGGATAGACCTTAAGCCCCAGCAATTCACCCCCGGACGGATTGACCGGAATAATTTCCCCCTCAAACCCACAGGTGACCAGGTTCTTAAGAATATCATGCCCGACCTTACCTGGTTTTTTTGAGGCCCCGATAACGGCAACCGATTGCGGTAGAAACAATTTTTCCAGCATGTGTTTTCCTCATTTATGGCTGTACGACAGGTATATGCACTGTAAACCCAGCCTGTTCGATAATCCGGTGAACGGAACGAATATTCATGGTATTGACCCGCAGATACAGCATATCCGGCTCCCGACCCTCGCCCAGGGCCCTGATCAAGCGGGTAAACACCACATTTTCCCGCTCCAGGGCAGTGACCAGAACTCCGAGTGGCGGCCGATCTTCGGTATCTTCAATGGCTACCAGCACCGAACCCTTTTCGCCAAGGCCGAACAGTCGCCGGTACGCAGCCATCATGTCGTTGAGGGAAAAGATACCCTTCACCCGGTTTTGGTCGTCAACAACAGGCAGGGCACCGATACTGCGGGTTTTAAAGAGCAGCAGGGCATCATCCAGGGTCGAGGTCGGGTGCAGGGTGACATAATCCGTGGACATGATCTCACGCACCCTGGTCTCCTTGACCTTTTCCAGCACCTGTGCCCGGTCATCATGACTGAGCACCGAAGAGGGACAGGCCGAGCGAAGGTCCCTGTCGGTCACCATGGCCAGCAATCTGCCGTCTTCATCCACCACCGGCAGGTGACGAAAGCTTTTTTGGCTGAGCATTGCCGCCGCCTCGGTGACCGGAAGATCAGGGCCGATTGTGACGGGTTCCGGGGTCATGGAGTATTGAATAAACATGATATTCTTGTGGTTCCAGGTTCAGGGTTGAGGGTTAAGCAGACCCGACAGATAATTTTCGACACAGTCGGCCAGCACCGGGAGATGATAGCCGCCCTCCAGGATAGATACCAGACGACCTTTACAGAATTCCCGACTCCAGAGAGCCAGGCGACTGCCGATTTTTTCGTACAGTGCACTGGAATAGGCAAGTCCGGACATGTCATCAAGCCGGTGTGCGTCAAATCCGGCGGCAATGACAAAGGCCTCGGGCTGATACTCGGCAAGCAGGGCAGCCACCGGACCGTCCAAAGCCGCCAGCACCCTGACATCGCCACTGCCCGGAGCCAGAGGGATATTTAAAATTTTCCCCCTGCCCGCTCCCAGACCGTGTTCTTCTTCCCAACCGGTCCCCGGATAACTGAAACTGGGATGCTCATGGATAGAGATGTACAGGACCTCGCCATCCTCTTCAAAGGCGGTCTGGATACCGTTGCCGTGGTGGGCATCAAAATCCAGCACACAGATGCGCCGACGGCCGTAACATTTTTGCCAGTACCGGGCGGCCAGGACACAGTTGTTAAAAAAACAGAAACCAAAGGGGCGGGTCGGCTCGGCATGGTGGCCGGGCGGCCGGGTGGCACAAAAAATAATCTTTTTTCCCTTATGTTCACAGCCGTGGGCCTGTTCAATCAGGTCAATGCCGCAAAGCCCGGCCCCGGCGGAAAGCATGGCAATGTCATAGGACTCATAACCAATCTGATTGTCGGGATGATCGATGTAGGTGCGGCCGGACAACACAGCCTCTTCAAAGCGAAAAAGCCATGATTCGGGATGAAAGGCCATCAGTTCATCACGGGTTGCGGGCCTGGGTGCGGCAGTATCCACCAATGGGGCCAGTCTGCCGGTGGAGAACCTGTCAATGATGACCTGCAACCGTTCCGGCACCTCGGGATGCTCGCCGCCACCGGTATCATGAAGCTGATACCTGGGATCAGTAATAACCGTAATCCGTTTTCGGGTTCTCATGTTTTTGGGGCAGGTTTGGCCTGGATAAGAAAAAGGATGTTGTCCGTCTT
>DRLX01000182.1 GCA_011322715.1 Desulfobulbaceae bacterium | reverse complement strand
TTAAAAATTTTTTTTCGGCCATGCCCATTGACCTGCTCAAGAACAACGACAGTGAGGGCAAAACTATCGGGAACTGCATGGGACAGGCTGAAGACTGTTACTTCAAACGATGGCAAGAACTGCTGGCACTACCTCTTGAAATGGAAACCGGGGAACGCTTTATACTTCATCCGGATCTGAAAAAAGCGGAAGATACCGGGCGGGGCTACCTTGTCTATGATGACAATCGAACCTTTGTCTGGTCTTGCGCCATCCTCGAAGGCGGTTCCATGGCCCTGGGCAAGGCCTTCCAGGAAACAATGACCGCTCCGGAACAATTCGGCCACTGGATAAAGTTCCTCAATGTAGATGCACCGGGATCATCGCCTTTGGCAACTCATTCCTCAAGCGCTTTTGAGAAAGAATGGGCCAAGCCGCGCACCTACACCCGCTGGCTGGATTATGGTTCCCTGTTCGGCTTCAATTACCATAGCGGCGTCATGCTCGGACCAGCGGGGAAAAAGAATGATGTGCCTGTCTGGCGCCATTTTGGAGAGATGTATTCAGATCAGGCTCTGCTACTGTTCTATATCAGGATAACCCTGTTTCGATTCAGCCGGGAACTGACGGAACTTACCGGAATATCAAGGGACAATTCCAACTCCGACAGGGATCTCAAAAAGTTTCAGGCCCTGCACCGGCAATTTGCCGAATTTACCAACCTCTACCAGTATCCGCTCATCTCTAACCAGCAGCAGGGAATTGAGATGTACAGTAAAGCCAGGGAATATCTGGACCTGGATGATTTTTACCAGGAAATACGCAATGAAATCATAAGCACACATGAATTCATGGAAATACAGGCTGCTAACCGGCTCAATTCTGATGCCCATGCTCTGACTACCATCGGTCTGCCGGTTGCCTTTATCGCCGTGACAGTTACTGTGCTCGGCATGAACACCGAGTTGGCTCAATCCTTCTGGAACTGCCTGGCAGGAGAAGGGAGTTGTGCCCCCCGCTTTGACTTCCTGGGTCCGGTTATCCTGTTCAGCCTCCTGTCGTGGTTGTTTTGCTGGGGAGTAGTCTATTGGGTGCGGAAAAAGGGAATCCACTGTTTGAAATCCAAAAGTAAAAGGAAATGACCATGGCCTGTTACTATCTTCGCGTTGAAGGGACAAATCTGGATAACTTCGTCTATGACACCAATGATCTTTCCACGGTGCGCGGCGGCGGCCTGCTCATGCTCCGGCTGGTGGATCAGGTTGAAACATTTCTAAAGAACCATGAACACCTGACCCCGGAGAAAATCAGCAACGGCGCTTCATGGGGCCTGTATCGCATCGCGATGGAGACGGATGTTCAACCGAAAACCCTGCTCGATGAAATTACCCGCCACCTCAACGACAGCCAGGTAACTTGCAAGATCACAAAGAAAAAGGGGAAGAAGGAAGACCCCATCAAGCCCTGGCGACATGCCACCTGGGCAGTGGACATCATCAGCGCCGGTGATCCGGAAAAGAACTTTCCCGGGGACCGGGAAAAGGCGCAGGCCCTGAACCGCTGGCGACAGATGCAGTCGCCGTCTCTCACCCTGCTCGATTTGAAGAAAAAGAAGACACAAGTCCGAAAGGACATCGTGTGCAGTATTGATCTGGTACGTCCTGCACAAGCGGAAAAGGCAACATCGGTTCACGTCTCCGACCGCAGGCAATACGGCAGATGTCAGAAACAGGAGTTTTACAAAGAAGAAACCGGGCTGCCTGACCTGCAGGAATTTGTCAATGACCTGAACAAGGTTACTGAAATTCAAGGCAACAGCAAGGGGGAGGAGGCGGTCAGGGGCCTGTCCGGCAAGATGGCGGTCATTTACATGGACGGCAACAGCTTCGGTAAAACCCAGCGCGACCACTGCCGGACTCCCGGTGACCAGACGCAATTCAACAACACGGTCATCGGGAATCACCGTGCCTTTCTCACCGATATTCTCGGGGCAATCGACAAAGACGACCCGCTGTGGCTCAACAACGGCGCTATCCGGTTCGAAACCCTGCTCTGGGGCGGGGACGAGATCATGCTGGTTGTTCCGGCCTGGCAGGGATGGCAGGTCCTGGCCCGGTTTTACCAGATGGCAAAGGACTGGAGTTACAAAAACCGCAAACTCACCTACGGCGCCGGGCTGGTGTTTTGTCACCACAAGGCGCCGATCCACCGGGTTAAGGATCTGGCCCATAACCTGGCTGATCTGGCCAAGGCAAAGGGCAAAGACACCGGACATGTTGCCTACCAGATCCTGGAATCCTTTGATCATGCCGGCCTGGACCTGCAGGGTTTTCGTGCCGGCCGCTGTCCCGCCGGTGTCGTTCCGGATGACCTGATCCTCCGGGGCGACCGGATGTGGGCAATAAATACCGCCATGCTGGAACTGAAAGAAGAGGCTGACCTACCGAAACGCAAACTCCACCAGGTTGTGGCCGCCCTGTACAGAGGTGACATGGACCAGGCCGAGCAGCTTGCCGACAAGGCCGGATTCAACGAAAAGGATATTTCCGCCATGATCGATGCCTTCGGCAGGCGCCCTGTCTGCTGGCTGCATATCCTGGAACTCTGGGATTACCTCGGATTGAAGGAGGCGTAACATGCTACGTGCCGACATAAACATTTGCCTTGAGATTGTAGGGCCATTGCTGACCAAGTCCACTGCCCCTGGCGAGTACGGCCTGGATGCGGTTGTCGCCCGCAACAGCGACGGCGTACCGTATATTCCAGGAACCCTGGTCACCGGAAAGGTCCGGGAAAGCCTGGAGCAGCTCAGTGAATGCAGCGCCGGGGTTGACTGGTTCGACCCGGACAGCCCTGGTTGGCTGGGCGCAAAGAGTAGCCGTGGTGTGCCGCAATCCAAGCGGCTCCTGTTCTCCGATTTTCTGCTGTCCTGTGAGGCGGGGAACGGCGTCCGGACCCGGATCAGAATCGATCCCGAGCGGGGCGCCGCGGTCAAAGGCGCCCAGTTGCTGGTCGATGCACCGTTTGGAATTAGAGCGCCGTTGTATTTCACCGGCCGATTGACCCTGTTTGTCCAGGACGATGAAACCCTGCAATCCATGCAGCGACATGTGGAGGCCGCGCTGAAATGGATCACTCAGCTTGGCGGTTACCGAACCATAGGCTACGGTCGGTTGCAGAAAGTGAATATGGGCAAACCCATGCAGTGTGTAATCAGCTCACCCCGGTACTGTTCGCAGACGGCCGGTTTCCTGGATGTTCTGATCCGCCCGGAGGCCCCCTTCTGCATTGCCCGCAAACCAAAAACGGACAACAATCTCTTTGAATCCGACGCCATCATCCCCGGCGCCGCTCTTCTCGGTGCGATCAGTACGACCTGGAAAGAGCTGACAGGCGGTTCTTCGTGCACCAGTGTGGCAGACATCAGGGATGATGAACGAACAGACTTGCGTGAATCTTTCAACCACATCAGGATAACCCATGCCCTGCCGTCGGCCGACAGTCTTGTCAGACCGGTGTTTCCGCCCCTGTCCCTGGTCAAGGTGGATGCAAAAGGATGCAACCCCTACTATGACGTGGCCCGGTTGCCCGGTCCCTGCCTTATCCACGGCCAGGCTCCCGCCTTTGCCGTCGACTGGAAAAACTCTGACGACGTTGAAAAGGATTTCGGCTGGCCCGGTCTGCGCCGGGAGCTGCGGGTCCGGACTGCCATTGACCGCAAGACCCTGCGCAGTAAAGAAGCTGAACTGTTTGCCTACGAGATGATTGTTCCGGACAAGAACGACTGGCATGCACGCATAGATTTTGATGATACAAAAATACGGAATCCAGCCGCTGTCGGCGCGCAACTTGCCTCCCTGATCGAACACGGCATTGCCGGCCTGGGCAAGACCAAGACCCCGGCCGATGTCCGTATCCTGCCCGCGGGGAGCGTCAACCCGGCCCTGGTGTCTGATCCGGAACCCCGTGACGGCTGCTGGATCATTACCCTGCAGACACCGGCCATATTGTGTGATCCCGAATCACTGGTCAATTCCCGCAGCCGGGACAATACCCTGGCAGCATACCAACAGGTCTGGCATGAACTCTCCAAAGGCAGTTTACAGCTTATCCGGCATTTCAGCCGCCAGTCACTGGTTGGCGGCAACTACCTGTTCAACCGCTTTCAAAAGGGCCGGGACGACAACGACACAGTTAAAAGCTATTCTCCCTGGCTGTTGACGGACGCGGGCAGTGTCTTTGTTTTTCGGGCCATTGACGGCAAAGAAACAGAGGCGGTAAACCGGGTGCGACAATGGCTTGCCCATGGCCTGGACCTTCCGTCCTGGACCGTTGCCCATTATACCCGCAAGATGGAGAACGGAGAGATACTTCCCGGAGATCACTGGCGCAACTGCCCCTATATCCGGCAGAACGGTTACGGTGAAATTGTTGTCAACCTGGAGGTCCACTGGAGCCATTGCCCGGGCGAAGACGAACTCGAAAACATTGACTGGATCGGCGAGGAGGAAGAACAATGAGCAACGTCTGGAAGTTCCATGACCAGTGGCGGATCACCGGCAGCCTGCAGGCCCTGTCGTCCTTGCATATCGGCAGCGGCGAAACGGTACACAGGCCAGGTCTTGACGGCGATGAGGGACCGGTGGAGATCAACGGTGTGGTTACGGACTTTGACAACCACCCCTGTATCCCTGGCTCGGCCCTGAAAGGCAACCTCCTGGCCTGGCTCAGGCATCATATTCGGGATACAGACGGCTGCTGTTTTCTGCTCCATGAACTGTTCGGCCGCGGGCCGCAGGCCGAAAACGGGAAAATCGACCAGGGTTGCGGCGGCAGAGCGGAATTCCTCGACGCCCGTCTTGCCTGCCCGCGGCCCGGCCCGGTCTCCCTGCCCTACTGGAATTCCACCCGCCAGACCTCGGTCGAGGTATCGGTGGCCATTGATCCCCATACCCGGACCGCCGAGGAAAAGAAACTGATCCACCGGGAAGTTGTCCCGCCCGGGGTGAGCTTTACCGTGACTCTGCAGGGCGCGCTCAGTGAAGATGAAGTCGGCCTGCTGCTGGCGGCCATGGAGGGATTCAATAATGACGCCGATCCGGTGACTCTGGGCGCCCACACGGCCGACGGCCTTGGCCGCCTGAGCTGGGGGCCCGGCGCGGTCGAGCATATCGGCCGCGATGCAGTCAAAACCTGGCTGCAGGCGGCACAACGGACCATGGCCACGGAAATATTCACGCCTGTTGGGGCTGAACAATACGCGGAATTATTGCAATCAGGACGTAAACTGCTGAACAGTGTGGAGCCCGGCCCGAAACTTGGGCTGAAGCTGGTCTTTGACGGTCCTTTTCTGGTGAACGATCCCCCGACCGCAGATGAACTGCAAGGCAAAAAAGACAAGAAAGCGGATATTCCCGACCACCGGCCCCTGCGCGATGTGCTTGGCCTTCCCCGCCTGCCCGAAAAATCGGTGCGCGGCGCCCTGCGTGCCCAGGCGGCCCGTATCGTCCGCACCCTGGGCGGCACATGCTGCGAAAAAAACAACTGGTGTACAAAGGGGATACATCGGGCGGAGGACAGGGAAAAACTCTGCCCGGTGTGCCGGCTGTTCGGCGCTCCCGGCTGGAAATCGGTTGTCACCATAAGCGACTTTGCCTGGACCGGCGGCGGCAACACCGGGATACGGCAGGATTTTGTCGCCATTGACCGCTTCACCGGCGGCGCCAGGGACAAGGCCAAGTTCGACGCCGAGTATGTCCATGCTCCTGTCTTCGAAGGTATTCTCGGCCTTGACAGCCGACGGACCGATGGGCTGCCCGACTGGGGCAAAGGGCTGCTGGCTCTTGTCCTGCGCGACCTGCGCGAAGGCGACATCACCTTTGGTTTCGGCCGTGCCAAAGGCTACGGTGTGGTTGCCCGGGCCGAAATATCAGGGGATGAGTTTTTGAAAGATGAACATATCAAAAAAAATATCAACGCCCTGCATGTAAAATTGGGTGTGAATGGCAGTGCCACAGCTCCACCCGTTACAGCCGGGGCAACGGCTGGAGAAGAGAGTGAGCAACAGCCACCGGCCGGAGCCGGGGAAAACAGGTTTCACAATCCGTACCATTTCGTTCCGATACAGAAACCAAAGACCGCAGACTGGCTGACGAAAGAGGAGTTTAAAGACCCTGAAACAAGCCATCACACTCATGCCCGTTATTTCGACAACCTGAATAGCAAGAAAATTTACAACGGTCGCCTGCTCTGCCGCCTGGAAACGGAAACACCCCTGTTCATCGGCGGCGCCCGTACCGAAGGAACCGAACCCCTGGAGATAGCTCCCTTCCTGCTCGATGATCAACCGGCCATCCCGGCCACCACCCTGCGCGGCATGCTGTCCTCGATTGTCGAGGCGGCAAGCAACTCGTCCCTGCGGGTGCTGGAGGATAAGCAATTTTCCAGGCGTATGGATATGAAGGAGAATTTACCAGCCTTTGGTATGCTTTTACAGCCCAAAGGAGCAAAAAAATTAAAATTGCTGCCGTTAGCTCTTCCATCTTTTAAATGTGACAGCAGGGGCCAACTTGAAAATTTTGTTCCCGCCAAGTGGACGAGGATATTTCATGTCCCATGCGTTAAAGTATATGTTGACGGTTATGCTCCTGATACGAACCGTAAGCCGCGTTACGTTCATGGAAGTTTTCTTGATACGGTACGACCGGTTTCCTTTTCCGCGAATGAAGGTAATTTCTGGTATATGAAACTTGGTACAAATGACTGGATAAAAGATCGCGACCAATACCGCTTAAATGTGCCGGAACCACATATTAAATCCATTCCGACCCGGCATGGTACTGTCCATTATCTCCTTGGACAGAAAGTAATTACAGACGACAATGGGATTCTTTCTCAAAACCAGTTCGATAAACTAAGTGCCGATGAAAAAAAACAGTACACTAAGGGGGTATTGAGAGTTCTAGGTCTCGACCATAGGGAAGGTGATATTCCAGCTACAAAAC
>DRLX01000181.1 GCA_011322715.1 Desulfobulbaceae bacterium | reverse complement strand
TGTGCTGTGGTGTAGGTTTGGTCCTCTGCCAGCCTTCCCCTGAGACTGTTTGAAACGAAAAAAGGCTTAGCGGATTTCGCTAAGCCTTTTCTATTTCTGGTGGGCCGTGAAGGATTCGAACCTTCGACCAATTGATTAAGAGTCAGTTTCAGGCTGTTTCACTCCCTTTCATTTCCCTTCACAACTTCACCCCATTTTTACTCCTATCATATTGACGTATCTTCATTTTTCCTGTATCTTGTATTCATAAAGCTTCACTTGCCTTACTGCCCCATACCAGCTTAGAGGGTGTACCAGGGGGTGTACCAACATTGGTCAATTGATATTATACAGGGGGAATTTTTATGGTCGGAAAACTTAATGCGCCGACAGGGGCATGGATCAAAACCACCCAAACAGGTATTTCATTTCGGGAACACTCATCCCGTCTACATGGAACGAAACCAGACCGGTATTACCGTGTACGTTTTAAGTCCGGGGGAAAACAGATTGCCGAGTGCTATGGTTGGGCATCGGAAGGCTGGACTTTGAAAAAGGTAGCGGCCACCATGGTGGAGATGAAACAGGAATTGAAGGCAGGTACGGGAACAGGAAAACTTGCCGACCGCCGCAAAGCCCTGGCTAAAGAAAAAAAACAGGCGCAGAAGAAAGAAGCTGCGGACAATAGGCTTGCCACCACCTATACCGACTATTTCCAGAATCACTATTGGCCGGATGTCTCTCAGGACAAAAAAGAAGCCGCTCTCAAGGCTGAAATCAGCCTCCACAATAACTGGATACTCAAGGCAATTGGTTTAATCCCCATTCGAGATATTGGTGAACTACACCTTAAAAAACTGTCGCGGATGATGGGCAAGGCGGAAAAGGCCCCGCGCACTATTGAATATGCTCTTGCCTGTGTCCGCATGGTAGTGAATCATGCAATCCGGGCCAAATATCATCCAGGGCCGAACCCGGTTTCTGTCATGGCAAGGGGCAGCCGACCAAAATATGATAATAAGCGGATACGTTTTTTCTCAAAAGATGAGGCTGAAGAGTTGCTGTCCGCCTTGAAGGGAAAAAGTATCAGCGTTTACCGCATGACCTTGCTGTCAATTTACTGTGGTCTACGGGCAGGAGAAATATTTTCTTTGCAATGGAGTGATATTGACCAGGTTAATGGACTTGTCACTCTGCGAGATACCAAAAGCGGGAAAACGAGAACAGTGCATATGCCGTTATCGGTTAAGGAGATGTTCGCCGCAATGAAGCCAGGCGGGAAATCAGAATTTGTTTTTCCCGGCAAGAATGGCAAGAAGCGCAAACAGATGAGTAAAACATTTGATCGGACTGTTGAGAAGCTGGGCTTTAATGCTGGTGTGCAAGACAGAAGGCAGAAACTTACTTTCCATAGTTGCCGCCATACCTGCGCAAGCTGGCTTGTCCAGGCCGGTATTCCGCTCTTTACCGTCAAGGAAATTATGGGGCATAGCACCATAGCGTTGACAGAGCGGTACAGTCATCTTGCTCCAAGCGCTTTTCAACAGGCAGCCGAGGCAATAGAGGCGGCCGGTAATACCGGGGAGATTCAACCAAAGATCGTTAATCAGTGGTAAGAGGAAAAAGAAATGGCAAACAGTACGTCAATGCCGTATAGTACAAATATAACCTTTATAGAATCCCCTGTCTTTTCCAAGCTGATTTATGATTATTTAGGCGAAGAGGAATACGCTGCTTTGCAATGGACTTTGGCCGTGCGACCGGAACAGGGGAAAATAATTCCCGGTAGTGGCGGGTTGAGAAAAGTGCGCTGGACTGCCAAGGGAAGAGGGAAGCGGGGTGGCACAAGGATAATTTATTATTGGCAGCAGGCTGATGGGGAAATATGGATGCTGACCATATATGCTAAAAATGAAGCGGAAAATATCCCGGCACATATTCTGAAAAAAATTAAAGAGGTAATGGAACAATGAAAAGAGATATTGGCCAGGAATTGCTTGAAGGTATTGAAGCTATCAAAAGCGGCAAAGGAAAACGGGTGACCGTCAACTTGCCGACTGACGTGAAGACCATACGAAACAAAATAGGACTGAGCCAGTCCGCCTTTGCCGGGTTGCTCGGTGTAAGCGTCCGTACTCTTCAGGAGTGGGAACAGGGGCGACGGACACCAAAGGGACCGGCCCAGGCATTACTCCGGGTAGCTGACCGCCATCCGGAGGCACTACTGGTATAAACAATATGAGAGTTATGCGGAATATTCAGATTGAAGACGAACTGGCTGGACTGGAGGAATGGGCGGAAGAGGATTATGTTGATTTTGATCCCGCTGATCATGTAGACAGTTCCGATGCCCTTGCCCGAATGAAGGCACAGGTAAAACAGATAGACCTTGCCCGGCAGATGAAAGTTCCCCTGTCCTATATCTCCAAACTGGAACATGCCGACCAGGTTCCCGATGAAGCCTTGCAAAAGGTCAAAGCCGTCCTGCAGGAGTTGAGAAAACGGTAACGATTCAGGCCCGGATAGGGTCGCTCCCGAAAAGCCGCGAACCTGGCGGCCTGCCGAGCCTGTTGTTTTTCAGGGAAGCGATGAAGGTGATTGCCGTGCAGGAAAAAAGAATTTCTTTTGATGAGTTGTGGAAGGGATTGGCGACGGACAAGGAGTATGGGCCTGGATGTGAGGAACTCCTGAACAAATCTCTTGCCCGCCATGAATTGACCATGCAGGATTTTTGCGATCCTGCGACTACCCTGGAATGCCACAATAAACTTATTCGTATCTGGCTTGGGTACGAAGGACTTCCTTTTTACTTCCCCGGAAAAAAACAACACGTCAGATTTGCTCTTGACGGCATTACCCCTCAAACATTTTTAGAGGAAATTGATTGTTGCCAAAAAATTGGGGTAAGTTGGCTTGATTTGGCTCATTTTCTCTTTCTGCAAGACCTCCCTCTTCCCGCGCCTGATGTTAAAGATAAAACCATCTGGTTTCATGGGCATCATGCCTCTACAGAGTTTTGTTCACTTAACAGTGACCCGTATAGCTTAGTAGATGATGAGTTATGGGACTTGCTTATGGAAAAGAAGGAGCTGGAATACCGCATTACCACTTGGGCCGGACAGAATGCAGATAAACCAAGTGAATTGAAGATAAAGGAAGAGACCCTTGAAGAGCTAAACAGCCAACTTGAAAAAATCATAACGAAAATAGATGCCGGTTCGTCATGTAAGAGTCTAAAACAACAGAAACTCCGGCCAAATCAAAAACACAGGAAAGATGCTCGACAAGCTGCTAAAAAACTATGGCATAAAAACAATGATATTACCATTGCTGCTATGGTGCACCATGATGACATTGTCAAGGCCTGCGAGGGAAAGAATTATAAAGACAGAACTTTAAGAACATGGATAAATGACCTTTGTCCCAATCGTAATCCGGGCAGAAGACCGAAAAAAAGATAAATTAAACTACACTCCAAAGCAAATAAACTACATTCCAGCTTTTTTCCTCTTTTTCTAACATCCCAATATTTCATATCTTTAAATTACACTCAAAGAAGGGTGTAATTTTTTTCTTTTTGCGCGCAATTTTCTTTTTATTTCAAGGTGTTACCTTTTAGATAGTCAAGAACAACTACTTATTCTTAAGAACCGAGGTGACACAATGAAAAAAATTCTCAGATGGCCTGTTGTTTACAGAAAAACCAGCATCAGTAGGTCAACTGTGTGGCGGTTGGAGCGTGCCGGACTTTTCCCGCAAAGAGTCCGTATAGGGATGCGCGGTGTCGGGTGGTATGAATCTGAAATTGATAAATTTCTCGCTGATCGTGAGCGCGTTAACTTGGGGGGTAAGGAAAGATGACAACCAATAAAGCCCTCCCCGATTTGTCCGCTCTAATTAAAAGCTGGCCATCTCCATTTGTCGAACGACAGCGCGTAAGTGAATTCTCAGGTGGTATTTTGCATCCGCGCACATTAGCAAATTTGGACGCAAAGGGAGAAGGCCCCACCAAAAGAATAAGAGTAGGCCAAAAGGTAGCCTACCCGGTTACTGATCTTGTCCGGTGGATGGAAGAACGTTCTGTAGTGCTTGATTGATTTGGAAAAGAAAAGTCCTGTACCGAAGCCAGACGGACAGGACTGAAAAGAGGAATAACACCTATGAATATAACTAAAAAAGTTAATGATAACAAGGGATTCTTTCATTTTAATCTATATTTCCAGAAAGAGAAAATACCC
>DRLX01000180.1 GCA_011322715.1 Desulfobulbaceae bacterium | reverse complement strand
CCCTGCTTGATTTGGGCTTTCTGGTTGATTCCACCGTTGCGCCAGGATTTTACAATGCAATGCCCGGAGAATGGTCAGATTTCAGAAGGGTGCCGGCGAAACCCTATTGGCGGACCGACGGAGACGTAGGTAATGAGTCGAGTGTTGGCCTATGGGAAGTGCCTATTGTTACTGGCAGGATTAGCAGATGGCGGCACTATCGGGGAGTGAAGCAATCGCGAGTTGCAGGGGATGGGGGCATGGCTCCGGGATGCCATGGTGACTACCGGGGTCCGGACGGATTCATGGGAACCTTGCTTGGGCGGATTGGCAAATTGAGACGGCTCGGCCTGGCAATGCTTGACTTCTCCACCATGCCGTCGTCAGTGCTGATCAGTTTGAGTGAGCAGTGGCTGGCAATGTTTGGGGACGTTGATGGAGCGCTCCCTCTGGTGGCCATCGCTCATACCAAAAATTTTACAGAGGCCTCTGCGCGCCATATGGAGGAATATCTCGCGTGGGCCGAGAGGAATGGTTTCGAGTTTTCCACGTATGGTCGCTGGCTGGAGTCGCTTGGTAGCTGAGATGCCGGAACTTCTCTATATCATGGGAACGGCTCGTAGTGGCTCGACCATTCTTGAAATTCTGCTTGCCAGTGGGGACTCTGTTTTTGGCGGGGGCGAGTTGAGCTGCCTGATCAAAGACGGTTTTGTGCACAATACTACCTGCTCCTGTGGTGTTGCGTGCATGGACTGCGAGGTATGGGGCAAAGTCGTTGAAGATATGTGCCTTGATCGGCAGGAACTTGAGGCGTGGGCGGCATTGCAACAGCGGGTGGATTGGCATGACGGTTTTTTCCGACAGATGTTTCGCCTGTTGCCTGACAAAGATCTGGAGCGCTACCGTACCCTAACCTCTCGTTTGCTGGAGGCCATTTCCCGGACTACTGGTTGCGCCATGGTCGTGGATTCGTCCAAGTACGCCGGGCGGGCCTTGGCACTGGCTCGGGTGGTTGGTGCCGGCATAAAGGTTGTCTGTCTGACACGATCGCCCTCGGGGCTGATGGCATCTTTCCAGAAACAGAACAAGAACGAACAACGTCCCAAATCTCCGACTGCGGCACTTGCTTACTATCTGGTGACGCTTGCTTCGTTACGGCTTGCAATCTGGAGGCTTGGTCGTGAAAATGTATTCATGCTCCGCTACGAAACATTGATGGCTAATCCGGAGGAGGTGTTGGAATCCATCGGCTGCTGGGCCGGAATTGACATTAAACCTACACTACGTCGGCTTCGTAGGCAGAAGGATTTTGATGTTGGTCACCTGGTAACGGCCAACCGGCTGCGCAAACGTGGTCGTGTGAGGTTTAATCCTTCTTGTTCCACGATCTTCCCAAGAGGTATTACTGCCCGAATGGTGGTGATCCTGATGAATTTGTGGCGGCTGGGACTTGGTTTTTGAATGTGCTCATGGAAAGAGAAACTTCGTGTTTTCTCTTTTTATTCGCTCGTTTTTCTGGTTCTCCTGGTGAAGCTCGCCGCCAAAACAGGAAGGTGTTAGATGTTCCTTGCCCCCTGTCACGATCCTTATGACCTCTGGGCCTCTCCACCCGGCGTGGCAATTCGAGAACGTTTTTACGCCAGACGTCTCTCCGGCCGGATTGGCGCAGTGACCTTGGGGCTGGCTGATTGGTTATTGCCATATCTTGGCCGCCGAATCGCCCGGGCTCGGCCGCTGTGCTATCCTATTGTCGTGGCCCATGAGGTTTTACGTGGGGGGATGAAAGAAACGACAGACAAGGAGTCTCGAAAAGACGCACTCCGCATCCTTCGTTCAATTGCAGCCGAAAAGGGTGCTCATGGTCGCTGGTCCTGGGGGCTGGGATTTCCCTGGATGTCCAAAAATGGTCTGTACGGCCCTGACATCCCCTTTGTTACGCATACACCCTATGTCATGGAAGCCCTGCTCCTGCTGGCAGAACAAAATATGTATGCCGAGGCAATGCCACTGTTTCACGGGACCTGGGCGTTTCTCGAGTCACTGAAGGTCATGCATAGGGGAAAAGACAGCCTGGCTCTTTCGTATGCGCCTGTCGACGAACCTCGTATTGTGATCAACGCCAACAGCTATGCGGCACTCTCTTATGCGCTGCATTCAATTCATGGCGATGAAAACGTGCGGGGTGAGGCCACGATGAAAGCGGAAAAACTTGCATGTTGGGTTGTAAGGCAGCAGCGCCAGGATGGTTCCTGGTTCTATTATGCCGATAGTGATCCTGGAAATTTTATCGATTGCTTCCATTCGTGTTTCGTGGTGAAGAACCTGTTGAAAGTCAAAAGACTGCTGCCGGATTTGACAGGAGGGATAGACGCTGCTGTCGCAAGAGGATGGAACTATATTGCTTCCACCCTGTTTGATACCCGTCTCGGCCTGTGCCGACGGTTTGGGGTGCGTGCTCAGCGGGATCCTTTCCGGTTGGACCTGTATGACCAGGCGGAATTCCTTGGGCTGCTGGTGGATTTCGGTGAGTTGGAATGGGCACGCGCCCTTGTAAGGCAGGTGGATGCGCGTTTCCGAAAGGGTGGACACTGGTACTGCCGCATCGATCTCTTGGGCCATCGTTGGGGAAAGGATTTCCTGCGTTGGGGGATTGTGCCGTATTTGTATCACCGGGCGCGTCTGGAAAGAGCCTCGGAGAGGACGACGGCATAATGTGCGGCATCGTCGGGTGCGTGGGCCTGTCCACTTCGGAAGAGCCGGCATTGTTATCGCTGACTCACCGTGGACCTGACAGCAAGGGGAAACAGTCTTTTGACGTTGCTGGCAAGGTCCTCTGGTTGGGGCATACTCGGCTGGCGATACAGGATCTTTCACCAGCAGGCCACCAGCCTATGCACAGCCGAAACGGCCGCTGGTGGATTACCTTTAATGGTGAGATCTACAACCATCTTGATCTGCGGCGAGAACTTTCCGGGCCATTTGCAGGTCACTCCGATACCGAAACCTTGGTTGAGTTGATAGCAGAGCGAGGAGTACGAGAGACTCTGCCCCTGCTCAATGGCATGTTTGCTTTTGCAGCGCTTGATACACAAGAGGGAAAACTTTATCTTGCGCGTGATCCTTTCGGCATCAAACCGCTCTACTACACACAAAAGAAACGTTCGTTTGCTTTTGCCTCGGAGGTGCGGGCGTTACGGGCGCTGGGCGTGGTCGGTGGACCGGATGAAAGGTCATTGCGTTTGTTTCTGACTCTCCGGTATGCACCGGCGCCATCGACCCTGTGGCAGGGGGTGAGCCGCCTTGCACCGGGACACCTGCTGTGTCTTAACGTCGGCAAGGAAACACATTCACTTGCAAGGTATGTTCGGCCAGTACAAACCCGATTTTCCGGTACCATGGACCAGGCGGCCGAGGAGTACGGACAGTTGCTGCAGCAGGCAGTTCGACGGCAGCTGCTGTCTGATGTCCCGGTAGGTGTGCTGCTGTCTGGTGGTATCGATTCGGCACTGGTCGCGGCCATGGCACGGGAGGAGGGAAAAGAACTGCCTTCATTTTCCGTGGGCTTTGGCCCGGGGCATCCCGAATGCGAGCTGGAGGAGGCGGCAGAAACGGCCAGGGTTCTCAACCTGCCTTTTGTGCCAGTGGAGGTTACTCCGGAGCAGTTGCGGGAGGCATTGGCCGATATTGTCCAGACAGTGG
>DRLX01000179.1 GCA_011322715.1 Desulfobulbaceae bacterium | reverse complement strand
GTCGCCTATTTGAGTACCCGTAAGGGGAAAAAACCCTTTGCAGTGGATGGCGATGATACCGCATCCGTGGCCCTGGTGGAAAAAGGGAAAAGACTGGCCCGTGACAAGGGCTGTACAGGTTGTCACAAGATCGATACTTTTGCCCTTGGCTTCAATGCCCCGGAACATAACGGTATAGGGACCAAGAGGGTGGAAGAGCTGATATTTGCCGATACCGATATTCCGCATACCCTGCCCGATTGGTTGAAAATGAAGGTGAAAAATCCGAGAGCATTCACCACCGAAGAAATTCCCACCCTGATGCCCAAGTTTGGTTTCAACGATGATCAGGCCGAGGCCATTCTGACCATGCTGCTTTCCATGCGCAAGCATAACATTCCGGCCAAATTTATTTCCATTCTGGAGGATCCGAAGGCTCCGTCGGTGCGTGGTGAATTGATTATAGAACAGCATAACTGTCGGGGCTGCCATACCATCGGCGGCAAAGGCGGCACAATAGGTCCGAACCTTTCTTTTGAGGGAGAGCGTGTTAACCCGGAGTGGCTGGTCAAATTCCTGCAGAAACCGATAAAAATCCGTCCGTCCGGTATTTTGCCGACCAGAATGCCGACATTTGGTTTCAGCGAACAGGAAGCAACCGCCATGGCTGCCTTTTTTGCCGATACGTCCAAAGCAGACTACCCCTATTACCTGCCCGAAAAAAAGGTCATGTCTGCAACCGACACCGAAGCGTCCTGGAAGTTTTATTTTCAGAGTTTCAGCTGCCAGGCATGCCATGCCTGGAATGGCCAGGGCGGTATTATCGGTCCGGACCAAAGCGATCTCGGTAATCGACTTCGCAAAGAGTGGATAGCCAGGTGGCTTGCCGATCCGCAGAAATATATCCCTGATGTCCGAATGCCTAATTTTGAACTCTATCCGGATGAGGCTGAAAAATTGACCAACCTGATGATGACCTTTACCGATATTTCTCCCAGCATCTGGGCCCAGATTAAAAAACGGTGGGAAGATGAACAGTTAGCCAGGCAGGCCGAGCAGATGGAGGGAAATTGACATGAAGTGTTTCGCTATCTTTCAGTCCCTCTGTTGTATCCTGCTCATCCTTTTGTTCAGTGTTTTGTCCGGAAGCACGGGGTTGGCCGCAGATCAGTCCGGTGAGAAAGAGGCAGTCGACAAACCCGTCCCGGCGAAGACGAAGATTACGGACAAGGACCGGCAACCAAGCCTTGCATGGGGGAATGAGCTGTACCAGCATTACTGCATCCCATGTCACGGCATTAATGGGGATGGTCATGGTTTTAATGCACCCCACCTGCTGGTGAAGCCTGCTAATCATACCGATTCGGTGTTTATGTCAAAACGCAGTGATCAGAAACTCTTTGACACCATTAACCTCGGCGGCGTCGAGGTCGCCAAGTCTACATTAATGCCGCCCTGGGGGGCCGCACTGGATAATGATAATAAAATCAAATCATTGATTTTAAAGTTGCGCGCTCTTTGTCAATGTCAGGCAACAAAAAACTGGTAATTGTGTGTGTTATGGCCCCGGTTGTTCCGGGGCTTGGCTGACCGCTATTTTTTCTAGTGGCGGTCTCAGATGAATCGTCGGCACAAGGAGGAGTGAATGCTGCGAGGCAGGCAGTATGGATGCATGGGACACAATGCTCAAAAGTCACTATTACGGAAGGCCCGAAAAAGGGAGGGATTTGTATGAAAATGAACAGCAAATATGGGCGTACTTTACTGTCACTGGCAGTGGCTGCGTTTCTCTGCTGCGGGTTTGCCGGGATGAAAACGGCAAAGGCAGCGGATGATCCTGCCAATGAGTGGAAAGTATGGCAGAAGAAGTACAACGAACAGATGGCGTCCAAGCAGCCGGGCAAAAAGGATATGTGGCTGCATAAGAAGCTTGTTGAAAAGTCAATTATTATTGACGACGCCAAGCTGCCGAATACGAAAAAACGGGGTAAAGTTAAAGAGAGTTGTCTCACCTGCCATGACGGCATTGAACAGATTTCCGCCTTTCACCCCATTGATACCTTTGGCTGTACCATCTGTCACGGCAGTGACAATCCTGATTCTTTGATCAAGGAAAAGGCGCATGAAAATATGATCGCCGGCAGATCAATGAAGGGGTTGCGTAATCCGTCCAACCTCAGGATTGTTCAAAAATCCTGTGGACTCGGCGGCTGTCATTACGGCCATAAACAGGGCGACATGAACCATGTTTACCGGGTACGCCGCACCGTTATGGGGCTGCAGTCCGGTATTTCCGGTGCCTTGCGTTACCAGTACTGCGGGCAGGAATCAAAATTTTCCAAGTATTCCGGCGTCGGCATGGATGATACCGATTACGTGCCCAAACATCGCGGTGGTGTGGCCAAGATGGACACTCTGCCGGTTTTTTCCGCCAAAGACCTGCCGACCGATGATGACGGCAACGTGCTCACCACCGATGACATGGGTAACCCATTGACTATCGGAAAGGAAATCGCCGATAGTCAATGGCGTAAATCCTGTGCCAGGTGTCACTTCTGGAATGAAGGTAAGCAGGCACCGGCTGATTATCGTGCCCAGGGTTGTGCCGCCTGTCACGTTCTCTATGACAACGACGGCTATTACAAGGGCAGCGATCCGACCATCCCCAAGGATGAGCGAGGTCATGGCAAGGTGCACCAGGTAACGACGGCGGTTCCCGCTGAACAGTGCATTCACTGTCATAACCGCGGCGGTCGGACCGGTGTTTCCTATGAGGGCCGGGTTGAGTCCGATTTCTACGGGACGCCGTTTATGGCCGGCAAGCATTCTTCCGAAAAGTACCATGGTAAGTACTACAATACCCCGATGATGGATATCCATTATGAGAAGGGTATGGAATGTATTGACTGCCACACTCAGTTTGACACCATGGGTGACGGTAACCTGTATTCCAAAAAACACGAACAGGCCGAGGTCCGTTGTCAGGACTGCCATGGAACCTATAAACAGGGCATCGTTACCACCAAGGTGACCGATCCCAAAGACAGGGTTATTCGTCTGGGTATGGTTTCACCCAACTATGAGAACAATGTCGGCGATGAAATGGTGGTTACCGGCCGCGGTAACAAGTATACCAACGCCAAGATCATTGATGGTGAGCCGATTCTGATTTCCAAATTTGATGGCCGTGAGCATGTGATGCCCATTATCACCAATAAAAAAGGCGTTCATTCCATACCACAACATCAGGAGCGAATGGAATGCTGGGCCTGCCATGCCCGTCACACTTCGCAGTGTTACGGCTGTCATGACAACTATGACCAGACCAGGAAGGGAAAAGACAAGTTGAGCTTCCAGAAATCAGCCGGTAAATGGCCCGAGTTCAGGACCTATGTCCGCTATGATACGCCGTTGCTCGGATTGTCAGCCAAGGGGCTGGTCACCACCTATGTCCCCGGCTGTCAGGTTTTCTTTAATGCCGTCAACAAGAAGGGTGAGATTCTTGGAGACTTTGATAACTTTGTTTTTCAGTCTTCGGAAGGATATTCATCCGTTGCCACCAATCCTGTCTTTACCCATACCGTCAGAACAGAGGTGCGTAGCTGTGAGGATTGTCACTTGAGCACCAAGGCCCTTGGTCTGGGGACCGGTCAGTTGACGATCGATCCTGATCCGACCGGCAAAAAGGACAGCATGAAGTACACCTATGAGATGGATCGTTCCGGCCTGTCGGCCGCCTTTCCGCTTGATGTTATGATAACTCCGCAGGGGAATCAGATCTCATCGACTTCCCATGTCGGCGCTCGTCCCTTTAACCAGGCTGAAGTTAACCGTATCCTTAAAGTCGGCAATTGCCTGCCCTGTCATGACGGCTATAATGACCCGATTTATCAGGATATCTATAAGGCTTATAAAGACTTCCCGACCAAGTGTAAGAAGGACGCCTTTTTGAAAAAAGCCACGGCTGCAGCTAAATAAGGGGGAGAAACGAATGAGTAAAAAGAAAGTTACAACTATTCTGGCTGCCGGTGGGGCATGTGTTCTGCTCGTTGGCCTTGCCGCCACCTCCGTAATGGCCGCAGACAAGACGATTAAGGTGGGAAATAAAATCTATCCACTGAAAAAGGTAGATGATATCTCCGACTTTGCCAATCCCCGTAAATTTGAACTGCCGTTGAAAAAGGTTGACGGGGAAATGATGAAGGTGACACCAGAAGGCGTCCCCTTTGCCTGGGATAAACCCCGGGTTGATATTCTTGAAAAGGAATATACGGAGATTAACTTCCCGGTTGACAAGGTGTTTGCCGGTGTAAAAGCCGCCACCAAGGGCGGGGCCTGTCTCAGTTGCCATGAGGGAATTGAGGCTATCTCCGATAGCCATGATTTTGCCTGTGTCCAGTGTCATCAGGGTGATGATAAGGCAGGGGATATGGCGGCTGCCCATAAGGGAATGTATGCCAATCCGTCCGACGGCAAGGTAGTGGCTAAAACCTGTGGTACGGCAAGCTGTCATGCCGATCAGCTGCACAAGCTTGATTCATCCCTGATGGCCACCTCGGCCGGAGAAATCAACGCCACCCGATATGCCTGGGGTGCCCAGGACACGGTTGATGCCAAGTACAGTGTCAACGGTAAGGGCGGCACCAAGGTAATTCCAACGCAGAAAGAGTCCGGGCAACTGGTCGATGATATGCTGCGCAAAAAATGTCTGCGCTGTCATATCAATTCGCCGGCACCGCACAGACTGGGCGATTACCGGGCCACCGGTTGCGCCGCCTGTCATATGATCTATGGCAATGACGGGGTGACCATGACCGGTGACAAGGCCATTTTGAAAACCCAGAAGGCAAATCAGGAGGCCAAAAGCAAGGATCCGAAGTTGAAAATGGATCTTTCCGGTTTGATTTCCAAGCGTGGATACCCGCTCAAACATCGAATGACCACGGCAATTCCCACCATGCAGTGCGTACGCTGTCATAGCGGCAACCGAGTCGGGACGGAATATATTGGTCTGTTTGAGCATGATTATGAAAAGATGTATCGTTCACCACGTGACAAGTGGAATGCACCGCCTGCGCCCTATGGTATTGATCAGCATACGCTGATGCCGGACATTCATTACAAGGCCGGACTGGCCTGTATAGATTGTCATACAGGCACTGAAACCATGGGGAACGGCAAAGCGTTTGCCGCCGCCCATCAGGCGACCGAGGTAACCTGTGCGACCTGTCATGGTACCCTTGAGACTGCGGCAAAGACTGCCCGGGTCGGCAAGGATGCCGCCGTCATTAAGGCAGCGGCCGCTAATCCCAATTATTCGGTCAAGGCCGGCGATGATGTAGCCGTTACCGCAAATGGTTCGATGCTGGCAAACGTCAGAAAGACCGATAAGGGGCTTGTGTTGACCTCCAAGGTTACCGGCAGGGAATATGTGGTTCCTCAGCTCATGGATATGGAGGAAAAACCTGTCGCCCATACGGTTGCCGGTCATATGAAAAATATGGAATGTTCGGCCTGTCACTCGGGCTGGGCATCTCTGGATTTCGGTACCCATCTGATGCGGGAAGATTATCCGTCGTATAAGAAGTGGAAAAGATGGCGGGAACCGGACCCACAGACCTTGAAACTGCTGTATGCCGTTCTTGGCTCCGGCGTAGGCGATAAAGAAGTTACTCCGGATCGTAAGTTCAAGGGTCTGCCCAAGGACAAATGGCCGCCTGCACAGGAAGCCGACTGGTTAAATGGGAACAAGACAACCGGTATCTGGTTTGGTTCTTTTACCATGCGTAACTGGGAAGATGTAATTCTCGGTAAAGATGCAAAGGGTAAATATTCCATGTTCCGTCCCCAGTATCAGTATTTTGTCTCCCATATCGGCCCTGATGTCGGTAAGCTGCGAAAGCAGGAAAAGGATCTGAAGAAGAAATTGATCATGACCAGCCATCCCGATGCACGGAGGAAGGTCAAGATCGCGCTGCAAAATATGAAGAAAAAGATTAAGGCGCAGATTTTCATGGATTCCCAGCTTGTTCAAACCAAGGATGGCCGCAACGGTCTGGTGATGAATGCCTATTCTCCGCATACCATCCAGTCCCGAGGTCGCACCTGTGAGTCCTGCCATACCAATGGCGAGGCGGCCGGTCTTGGACGGTCTGTTTTTTACAAGGCTGAAAAT
>DRLX01000178.1 GCA_011322715.1 Desulfobulbaceae bacterium | reverse complement strand
CTGCTGCTGGATAAGGATGGCCTCCTGCTCCGTCACCTTTTTGTCGGTTTCAAAGCTCAGGTTATTATCAGCGGTCTGCGGCCAGAAAAATTTTTTATTTTTGGGATGAATAACGATTGTATTGAATCGTTCTTCTTTTTGCAGTCCCTTGAGATTAAGGATAATGTCAAGGGCGAAATCCCAGGGAACATCATCAAGCGCCAAGGTGAGAGAGCCGGAAACGGAATCATCAACAATAATATTCATTTTGCTGACTTCACGGATAAGCCGAAAGACGTTGTGCAGATCTATTTTGTAAAAATCAACGGTTATTCGCTCTTTATTGTAGCCGGAAAAATTAAAGGCGTCTTTCATTGAGGAGGCAACGGATTCGGCGTTGATTGTTTCGGCTTTCTCTTTGGAGGCATCAACGGTCGGAAGTTGACTTTCAATGGCCTTCTTTTGCTGGATAAGGGCACTGACATCATCCTTTGCCGAGGCTTTGTTGTTACCGCTTTCCTGGATACGCACTTCAAGGCCGTTTTTTAACGGAGTGACCTGAAAGGGAAAAAGAGTGTCCGATGCAGAATCAAAGACGAACCGGAGTCCACTTCCACGCTTGGCAACGCGAATGTCGGCAAGCGAGGTTCCCACGTGCCGCTTACTGATAAGGGTATCACCGGTGGCATTATTGACGTCGATGACGAGACGGGGAGGCGTATTTCCCTTTTTTTCGAGGACATCATAATGATAGGAAGAAACTTTTCCCGAAGCAATGAGTTGAACCCTGGTCTCGCCCGGCTTGGGCACCACTTTCATCGCATTGATAGCTATGGAAGTCTTGTCTTTCTTCACCGGTACAGCGGTTTTGCCGGTGCTCTTTGTTCCATCGGCAATACTGAGAATGATATTGTTTCCCTTGTCAATGACGGAGAATTGCCGGGAGTCGGGCAGGGTGAACGTGAAACGGCTCAGCGGCGGCTTGGTATCGCTGATTGCACTGGTTTCCAGTTTCACCAGACTTTTTGCCGGTGCATTCAGGGCAAGTCCTTTGGCGAAGGTTGTGTCCGCGACATCCACGACTATACGTGCCGGCTTGAACAGTTCATACACCGTATAATTCGGCGCCGTTGTTCCTTTGAGCGTAATAATGACATTCTCTGCATTCCTTGTACTTTCAATCGCCGTAATTGTATTTTTTTCTTTTCCGGCCTGTTCGCCGGCAAAGGCGGACGACCCAAGAAGCATGCAGAGAATACAGAGGAACAGGCTACACGAAAGAGGTCGATAAAGCCGTTGTTGAACTGGTAAAGAAAAATGATACATATCTATTGTTCTCCCTCTTTATTCAGACGCATAACAATGGTGTTTTTAATTTCTTTTCCGGCGCGGGTATGAGCTGTCTCTGTGACCACTACCTGCTGCAGGTTGATTTTGCTGACGACCCCGTGTCTGCCGATAGGAGTTCCCTCGTTGAGCATATATCCCTTGCCGGTAACATCCTCAACCATGGCGATTTTTTTCTTTCCGGTCTCAAGAACTGCCACCAGTCGAAGTTGTCCCGGTTCAAACTGGCGCATACCGGTGAGTTCGACATCGTCATCGATGATTTCATCCGGATTCAGTTTGGGAGTTGAGGCCTTTTTCGTAATAAACGGAACAAATGGATCCGGTCTCCCCTCCAGGACATATTCATAGGGTTGCGTGTTTTCTTCGGCCCGGTCAAGAAGAGGAGCAACCGGTTCAAGTACATCAGCCGGTGGATTTTTCGCCTGTGCAGGCAAATATATCACTCCGCCGATGAGGAGAATCATAAAGAAACAGGTGCTGCATTTACGTGTTTTTGCCAACATGACGGAAAATCCCGGTCGGAGTTATCTCTTTTTCTTCTTTTTCTTGCCTGACTTTTTCGCCTGGGTATTAGTAAACCGATAGGTAACCAGGCGGCATTTTGAACTGAGCAACATCTCTCCGCCCTCTTTTTTGGGTGACCCCATGGTGATGTTATTGACCGATACAATGCGGTTAAGTTTGCTCACCTGGTCAAGAAAAAAGCCCATATTATGGTAAGGGCCCCGGATGGAAATATCCACTGGGATTTCCGCATAAAAATCTTTTGGTTTTTCTGCGCCCGGTTTAAATGAGAGAAAATCCAGGCCCGCTCCCTTGCCGAGATCTGAAATGGAGCGTAATAGATTGGGAATTTCTTTGGTTTTGGGGAGCACAACGGCTGCTTCCTCAAATTCCTTCTTGGTTTTTTCTATTTCAGCCTTATATCTTGGAAGGTTACGGGCGGCTTTGCGTGCTCTGTTGAGGTCCTTGCGGGCGGCAACAATCTGCCTGTCGAGGTTATCGATTTTTTGAGCCTCTGCTTTGAAGTAGAGAAAGTAGAATAGGGCCACCGGTATGAGTACTGCAACTATAACGATACCAATTTTCGCTTTTGTTGAAAGCGGAATATATTTCTCCTCAAGAAAGGTATCAAATGTATTTGCTGAATTACTGGTTGCCATGAGTGATCAGGAGGCTATTTTTTTTCAGGTTTTTTTTCTTCCGGCACTCCGATGGTACAGGAAAGAGAAAAGGATTTCAGATTTCTGCCGGCAAATGTTTTCAGTGATGAATTAGCCAGGTTGACGGTTTTGATATAGGGGGATTGTTTAAGATTTTCCATGTAACCGGCAATTGTCCGATTGTCCAAGGCCATGCCTTTAAGTTTGAGGGTATTTCCTTTCTGGGACAGCGAGGTCAGCCACATTCGTTTTGTCGGCGTTCGATTGGCCACTTCATCCAGGATATGAACGGTTAGTGAAGACTCGGCTTTTAACTTGTGAATGATAGCAATCTGTTTTTCAAGCAGTTTTTTATCTTTTTTTAATTTGTTGATTTGCTTTAATACTTTTGCGTAACGTTGTTTTTCCTGCTTTATTTTGGTCAGGTCCTGCTGCAGACGGCCGGCCTTGCTTGCCTGTAGGAACCCGGCGACGCCTAGAAAAACAAGAAGAGCTATAAGGCCCAAGACAAAGAAGGTGATCTGCTGCCTGGCCTGAACCCTTCGTTTGATTTCCCGGACAGGGAGTAAGTTTATGCGTATCATAATCTCAAAAATCAGCGGGCCGAATTGCTAATCCGGCTGCGATGGCCATCTCCGGTGCAATGGCTTCAATATAATCCGGGTCTATCTTTTTCCTGTTGAAATTCATGTGCTGAAACGGGTTGAACGAAACGACCTCAAGCCCGGTTTCCTGTTCAATAAAAGAGAGCAGGCCGTTGACCTTGGATCCGCCGCCACTTAAAACGAGGCGGCTGAGTGGTTTGTCCGGATGGTTTGCCATATACAGATCAATGGCTTTCTTCATTTCCAGGACCCACTGGGTACAGGTCTGGTTGAAAATTTCTTCCACTTCCTGCTGATGCTCTTCGACAGGCAGTAAGCCTAATTTTATTTTTTCCGCTTCGTCAAAATCCACGTCAAGGGAATTTGCCAGTTGTTCGGTCAACTGTTCGCTTCC
This sequence comes from Desulfobulbaceae bacterium, assembly GCA_011322715.1. GTDB lineage: Bacteria > Desulfobacterota > Desulfobulbia > Desulfobulbales > Desulfobulbaceae > DRLX01. The sequence goes on along the minus strand of DRLX01000178.1, from coordinate 5,334 downwards.
GACAACAACATCACGGGCCAGGACTGACGCGCCGTCAGACAGGATGTTAATATTCATTTTGGAGGCGCCGATATCAATAAGGGCCACATTTTCCGTGCTTCCGGTCGCGGTTTCCCAGATATTCTCCAGGGCAAAACCATCAACATCAACGAGAACAGGTTTGAGTTTCTGCTCCTGCAGCATGTCGAGATAGTCATCAATGACATCTTTTTTGGCGGCAACCAGCATGACATCGGTTCGTTCGCCGTTTTCTCGGCCGGTTTTGAGGTCCTGGAAATCGAGATACACCTCATCAATATCAAAAGGAATGTATTGTTCCGCCTCGCTCCTGATATAGTCGGCGAGCTCTTCCTGGTTCATAACCTCGAGGTTTACTTTTTTAACAATAACCGAGTAACCGGAGATGGAGATGCCGACCTTGCTGTTTTTGATTTTGAGATTGTTAAAAAGAGTAGCAATGATTTTTCCGACTTCTTCAGGTTCCTGCAATACACCATCCTCGACGGAACCCTCAGGAAGAGCGGCACTGCCGATGGCCAAAACGGTGTATCCTTTGCCTGTCTTTTGTAATTTACAGACTTTGACGGCAGCGGACCCGATGTCTACCCCGGTGACCAGTTGTTCTTTTTTTGCCATAAGATGTTTCTTCCTGTGACGCAGGGGTTTTGCCTGAAGACGGACGACGAAACCTGTTAAAATGAGTGGAGGTTCAATTTATTGGCCTGTATTCATTAAGGTCATAAAAAAAAACATTTGTCAAGAAGGGGCCCCCTTTTTTTTAAATTTTTTCTTGCTTAAAAAACAGTGAGATAGGTGGCAAATTACTTTTTTGTATACAACATGTTGTACGCTATCTTTCTGAAATGCCTTATTTTGTGTGTTTGAAGCATTTGGGCCGTTCCGGCTTTTTATATTGTTCCCTTGAGAATTTTTTTTTTTTCATGTACCTTCCATCCAGTTTTCTTTGTAAAAGCCGTTCCCTATGACAGACAGGGCAGGATGAAAAATTCGAAAAACCAGAAAAATAAATCGACCTTGCGTGAATATACGGAGGCGATTGTTATTGCCCTTGTCCTTGCACTTTTTATCCGCACTTTTATTGTGCAGGCCTTCAAAATCCCGTCCGGTTCCATGCTGCCTACCCTGCAGATAGGAGATCATCTGCTGGTAAACAAGTTTATTTACGGTATAAAGATTCCCTTCTCCGGTCGAATTCTGATCCCCATAGAGAATCCTGCGCCGGGAGACATCGTTGTCTTTAAATTTCCTAAAAACCCCAAGCTTGATTATATAAAAAGGGTGATTGCCGTCGCGGGCGATACCGTAACAATTAGAAATAAAAAGATTTTTGTAAATGGACATCCTCTTGCTGATACACATGGCGTGTACACGGACCCACGAATTTTGCCTGGTGATGTGAGTCCCCGTGACAATTTCGGCCCGGTCAAAGTTCCTCCACACCATATCTTTGTCATGGGAGATAATCGTGATAACTCCTATGACGGCAGGTTCTGGGGGTTTGTTGATCTCAATGCGGTACGCGGCAAGGCGTTTATTATCTATTGGTCCTGGGATCTTCGCAAACCGTTGCTCTCCATTGACCGGTTCACCTCCATTCGTTGGAACAGAATCGGGCATCTTGTCCATTAAGTAGAACGGGATATGACGACCGGATATTTTTTCCCCCATCGCCACATATTAGGCATTGATCATTTATCCGTAGATGATATTCATCATATTTTATCAACCGCTGAATCGTTTAAGGAAATATCGTCCCGGCCCATAAAAAAAGTTCCCACCCTGCGCGGCAACACGATTATTAATCTCTTTTTTGAGCCATCCACTCGGACACGCCTTTCCTTTGAAGTCGCCGCCAAACGAATGAGCGCCGATACCTTCTCTATTTCCGCTTCCACCAGCAGCGCTACCAAGGGGGAGACACTCATTGATACGGCCCGCAATATTGCGGCCATGAACCCGGATACGATTATCATCCGCCATTCCTTTTCCGGGGCTCCGCACATGCTGACCAGATATGTGGATGCTGCGATAATAAACGCCGGCGACGGCACCCATGAACATCCTTCCCAAGGGCTGCTCGACATGTTGACGGTACGCGAGCATAAGGGACGTCTGGACGGGTTGAAAATAGCAATTATCGGTGATATCCTCCATAGCCGGGTCGCCCATTCCGATATCCTGGGATTTACCAAAATGGGATCCGATGTTTTTGTGTATGGGCCAAGTACGTTGATTCCCCGCGCCCTCGATCGATTGGGGGCCAAGGTTTGCAGCACCCTTGCCGATGCGGTGGCTGATGCTGATGTGGTGATGACGCTGCGGATTCAAAAGGAACGGCAAAATGATCCACTTCTTCCATCATTTCGGGAATATGCCAGACAATTCGGGGTGACGCGTGATGTCGTGGCTCTGGCCAAAGATGACGCTTTGGTGATGCATCCCGGTCCGATCAACAGGGGAATTGAACTGATGCCTGATGTGGCCGATTCCGGCCGGTCCGTTATTCTCGATCAGGTGACTAACGGGGTCGCCGTCCGCATGGCCTTGCTCTATCTCGTCATGGGCAATGCCCCGGTGACCGGTTGATTTTTTGCGTGAGGTGACATGTCTTCCAACTATCTGATTACAAACGGCCGTATCATTGATCCGAAAAATTTTCGTGATGAGGTCGCTGATCTGCTGGTCAGGGACGGTTTGTTGGTGAAGCCGTCGGCAGAAGGCTTGGAGGATGTCACTGAAATAGATGCCGCCGGCTGCTGGGTGGTGCCCGGGCTGATTGATATGCATGTTCATCTGCGGGAGCCGGGCGAAGAGTATAAAGAAGATATTCTTTCCGGATGCCGGGCCGCCGCCGCCGGTGGGTTTACCGGTGTTGTCTGCATGCCCAATACCCGGCCGGTCAATGATAATCGCAGCGTGACCGCTCTGATTCTTGAATTGGCTGCCGGGGCCTCGGCCCGCGTCTACCCTGTGGCCGCAATTTCCAAGGGAAGCAGGGGGGAATCCCTTGCTGAGTTCGGCGACCTCCGTGAGGCCGGGGCGGTGGCGGTTTCCGATGACGGCCTTCCCGTGCAGGATAGTCAACTGATGCGTCGGGCCCTGGAATATGCGACGGACTTCGGCTTGGTAGTGATCTCGCATAGTGAGGAGCCGAGCCTTTCCCATGGCTCAATGAATGAGGGAGCGGTTTCCACCCGCCTTGGCCTTCAAGGTATACCCACCATTGCCGAATCAATTATGGTGTACCGGGAAATTGCTTTGGCGGAATATACCGGTAAGCCGGTGCATATCGCCCATGTGAGTACGGCCATGAGTACCGAGCTGATTCGCTCAGCCAAAAAACGCGGAGTACGGGTAACAGCAGAAACCACTCCTCATTATTTTACCCTGACTGAGGAGGCGGTTGAGGGCTATAACACCAATGCAAAGATGAATCCGCCCCTGCGCAGTGAAGAAGACCGGCAGGCCGTTCTGCAGGGCTTGGCCGACGGCACCTTTGATGCTATTGCCACCGATCATGCTCCCCATTCCATTCTGGAAAAAGAGGTCGAATTTGATGCGGCGGCAAACGGTATCATTGGTTTGGAGACCTCCCTGTCTTTGAGTCTGGCCCTGGTACGCGAAGGCGTGATTAACGAAAAACGGCTTGTTGAGCTCATGTCACTTAATCCGGCGACCGTGCTTGGGCTTGCGGCCGGCACCCTGTCCGAGGGCGCTCCTGCCGATATTACCATTATTGATCCCAGTGCGGAATTCCACTATACCGAGGACAAGGTGGTTTCAAAAAGCAAAAATTCACCCTTTCTCGGCTGGAAGCTCAGGGGGAGGGCGGTCCTTACCATGGTGGGCGGCAGGATTACCCATAGTCTTCTTGACTGATTGGTCCGGAGCTATTCAAGACCCCCTAAATCCTGTCGGTACCGGATTGGATCTTCGATACCGGCTTCGGCAAAGCCGTTACGTCGGAGAAGGCAGGCATCACATCGGCCACAGGCCAGCTCGCCAATAGGATCATAGCAACTGTGGGTCATTGAATAATCAACGCCTAATTTCATCCCTGTTTCAATGATTTCTTTTTTGCTCATGGCAATGAGCGGCGCGTGCAGTTGAAACGGTCGGCCTTCGCAACCGTTTTTCGTCCCCAGATTGGCCATTGTTGCAAAGGCGTCCAGAAAATCAGGGCGACAGTCCGGATATCCGCTGTAATCTACGGCATTAATTCCAAGAAAAATATCCGCAGCCCCAAGGACTTCCGCCCAGGCAAGAGCATGAGAGAGAAAGATAATGTTCCTCCCCGGCACGTAGGTGACCGGAATGCCATCTTCCATTTCGTCCGGTTGCCTGTTTTTCGGCACCGGCGTATCTGTCGTCAGGGCGGATCCTCCGATGGCATCAAGGTCAAGGCGCAGGATAAGGTGGTCCCGAACATGACAAGCTTCGGCAATACTTTTTGCCCGCTCAAGCTCTATGGTCTGGCGTTGACCGTAGTCAAAGCTCAGGCAGAAACAGCTATAGCCCTGCGCTTTGGCTATAGCGAGTACTGTTGTGGAATCGAGACCGCCGCTGAACAGGATAACGGCTTTTCTGGTATTATTCATTTGTTTGCACCGGTAACTTGGTTGTCAGGGTAATTGCTGCCGGGGTCACTTCGGCCTGGTAGGCCAGCACCTGCACACCATTTTCTCTGACCTTCCACAGGGCTTCAGCGTATACCGGATCAATGTGAGCGGCCGGCATAAAACGATCTGCATCCGCACGCTGGACACAGAAGAGGACGGCGCATTCATTGCCTTCCCTGTGTAATCGGTCAAGTTCATGCAGATGTTTTGTCCCTCTGGCGGTCACGGCATCGGGAAACAGCGCTGTCCCGTTTTCAGCAAGAGAACAGTTTTTTACCTCAAGATAGGCCGTGCATGTTTTAGTTTTGAGCAGGAAGTCCAGACGACTTCGATCAGATACCTTTATCTCCGGTCGGATGGACAGGATGTGGCCAAAGTCATTGATAGTGCCGTTTTTCAGGGCTTCATGAACAATGGTGTTTGTACGTGCGGTGTTGATCCCTATCCATATATCGTGATGTTGTACCATCTCCAGGGTCCAGCCGTACTTGCGTTTTGGGTTGTCCGCCTTTGAAATCATCACCGGGCTGCCGGGATCTGAGCACCCACGCATGGAGCCTGAATTCGGACAGTGTACGGTCAGCGTTTCACCTGTGGGCAATGAGATATCGGCGAGGAATCGTTTGTAACGACGTATCAGTATGCCGAATTGGTGAACAGGTGGCAGAATCATGAGAAGAGAAGGATGTTTTTT
>DRLX01000177.1 GCA_011322715.1 Desulfobulbaceae bacterium | reverse complement strand
ATGCAGGTAGCCTGTTGTGAATCATCCCGGCACACACGATGCTGTAATTCGAAATTTTTACGATGCCATCAAAATTAAGGAGGAACCATGGCGCCAGACATCGACAAAGTGCTCTCTTATGAGATTAAAAAGGAGATTGCCGACCGATATTTCGGCTTTCGCAAACTCATTGAAGAGGACATCAAGGAATACGACAGCCTGATTATTACCACATTCAGGCGCCTTGAACAAAGAATCGGCTTTGATCTTGTCCGACTGTACATTCTACTGAAGAACGAGCAGGTTATCCATGACTTTTTTCAAATCACCGGCCTTGATGAGCGACTTTTTTACGATCCCTACCTGGCTGAATCACCAACCATCAGGAAACGTGTTTTTACCGGCATACAGCCGCATGGGATGACCCGGAAAAGCCGATTTAAAAACATGGTGGTCGATACTTACAACACTCTCGTTCGACACGTTAAAGAATACAAGGACACCCTGGAACAGCTCAGGGAAGAACAGGAAACCATTGCCGAGGAGATCAACCTTTTCTATCAGAAAAACGATCTCAGCACCATCATGGGTTTTCTACGCAGCCTCGGCGGAACGGCTTCATACAAATCCGGGGCCATGGAGGGAGGACTGACGCCCAATACCGGCCAAAATCTTGAAAAAAAAATGCGGGTCAAGGCGCCGTCACCGGTTGAAAAACTCCTGCCCATCCTGCCGGAGCTACGCCCTTACAAACAAATCAAACACGAACTGGACCCGATCATTGACCGCGCATACAGATTACAGGGTGAACCCGAAATGCGAAATTTTATTTTTTGATGGAAACAGGTTCTCTTTCGCTACTGCATGCAGTGGCCTTCATCATCGGCGGACTGCTTATGCTGGTCGGCGGCGGAGAAGCGCTGGTGGGCGGGGCCACCAGACTGGCTGAACGCCTGGGGATGAAACCGCTTCTCATCGGTCTCACCGTGGTCGCCTTCGGCACCTCGGTCCCGGAACTTTTTGTCAGTATGACCGCTGCATTCAAAGGCTATCCCGACATCATGATCGGCAACGTGGTCGGTTCAAATATCGCCAATGTCGGCCTTATCCTCGGCTGTTGCGCTCTGCTCGCCCCCCTTACCCTGACCATCGGCGAAGTCTGGTACGAACTGCTGCTGGTCAGCGGCGGATCGGTGCTTCTCATGCTCTGCAGCGGATATGGTTATTTCCCACGGGCCATGGGCCTGCTCTTTGTACTGACCCTGGCAGGGTACACCATCCTTGTCTGCAACAACGGCCGCCGCGCTCGGAACAAAGAAGTAGAAAACAACCAAAACCAAACATGCAACATGGGGTTGCCTCTCATGCTGGGCCTGATTCTCCTGGGCCTCTTTCTGCTTGCCGGCGGCTCCAATCTTTTTATCAGGGGGGCGGTCGACCTGGCCCGTCATTTCGGTATCAGCGAACTGATTATCGGCCTGACCCTTGCCGCTATCGGGACCTCCCTGCCCGAGCTGGCCTCCAGTCTCGCCGCACTGCGCCATAATGAATCCGGCCTGCTGATCGGCAACGTCATAGGTTCCAATATGTTCAACCTGTTCATGGTCCTGGGCCTGACCGGCCTCTTGAAACCCTTTTCCCTCTCTTCCGATCTGTTGCACCGTGACCTGCCGGTCATGCTCGCCTTTACCCTGGTCCTGATTCCCATCCTCCATAAAACAGGTGGTACCCGGCGCATCCACGGCGTGTTTCTGCTCGGCGGCTACCTGCTCTACTGTTTCAGTCTCATTTAACCCGTATATTTTACAAGCCGATCTGCTGCAAGGACTGAAAACTCCACTTGAGGCCCCTAAAAAAATCTCAGGGTATCTGTTGAAAAAACGAAATGACTCAAGGTGACCTTAGAGGGCACGGACAGGTCTCCCTGAAAGGTCGACTGATTGACCATAGCAGCAATATTTCTCGATAAGACTATTTCCGCGTCGATTCCATCAAAACATTCTTCAGGTACTTTTAGCGTTTGGTTAGAGTTTTGTTAGGATTGGATTAAAGGATGCTTTTCCCTTGCATGCAATTTCCTTCCCTGTAGGATCATTAAGGGAAAAGAATGCTTAAAGAAGGCCGTAGATATAAAGTGAAAAGAGGATAAATAAGATCGTGGGAAAGGCGAACATCCTTGTTGTGGAAGACGATATCGATATACAGCAGCTGGTCAGCTACAATCTGATCAAGGCCGGCTTTCATGTGACCTGCGCTGACTCCGGTGAGGAGGGATTGCAAATCCTTGAGCGGGAAACGGTTGACCTGATTCTTCTGGACCTGATGCTGCCCGGTCGGGACGGCATGGAAATATGCACCATGATCAGGGCAAAAAACAATGATACCCCTCCACCTATCATCATGCTGACGGCCAAAAGCGAAGAAGATGACATCATAACCGGTCTTGCCTGCGGAGCTGACGACTATGTCACCAAACCTTTCAGCCCCCGGGTGCTTATCGCCAGGATACAGACCCAGCTCCGGAAAAAACAGGAGAAATCCCTTACAAAAAAACAATCAGCAGATGAAGAGGTTCTCACCATCCATGCCATGACCATCCACAGCGGACGTCATGAGGTTATGGTGGAAGGACGGCCCATCCACCTGACCACCACGGAATTCACCATCCTGAAACAGCTGGCCGGGCAGCCCGGCTGGGTCTTCAGTCGGCAACAGATCATTGATCATTGCCGGGGCTATGAGTATATCATCACGCCCAGGGCGGTAGATGTCCAGATTTTCGGCCTGCGAAAAAAACTGGGCGAGGCCGGTTCCTGCATAGAAACCGTTCGCGGCATCGGCTATCGGATGCGTGAGGAAAAATAAGTGGTTGTCTCTATTCTCCTCCAACTCTGAATTTCGTGTATATCGTCTTATGAAAAACACGAGGCTTTTCTGGCAGATCTTCCTTGCCGTCCTGTTGATCGTTACCGGTTCCATTGTGGCTGTTTCCTGGTACGGCAGCGGTATGATCAGATCCTTTTACTACCACCAGATGCGCGAAGATATAGCTGATCGCGCCTTACTGCTCAGACCCCATATCCTGCAACTGCTCGGACATGACACCGCAAAACTGCAGACTTTCTGCCGACAGGCCGGAGATGAAGCGTCAACGCGTATTACGGTCATCAACGACACAGGCAAAGTTCTGGCTGATTCCAACAAAAATCCGGCACGCATGGACAATCATTCCAGCCGACCGGAAGTGAAAATCGCCCGCAAGGGCGGCATAGGCTCTTCACTGCGCTTCAGCAAAACGCTCAGCCGCCGCATGCTCTATGTGGCAATACCACTGCAGAAGAACCAGCCCGCTCGGGGTGTGCTCCGCCTGTCGGTACCTGCCACGGCGCTGGACATGGTCCTGGCCGACATTCGAAAAAAAATCATTGTCGGAACCATAACCATTGCCCTGCTGGCCGCCTGCTCTTCTTATCTCCTGGCACGTCGCATTTCCAGACCACTTGAACGGATGCAGCGAGGGGCCGAACTGCTGAGTGCAGGCAAAACCGGGCCCCCGATAAGCCTTGATGATGATTACGTGGCAAGGGAAATAGCCGATCTTGGCCAGGCTTTAAACGCCATGGGTCGACAAATCCACAGCCGTATCATGATGATCAGTCAGCAGCGCAATGAACTTGAGGCGGTATTTTCCAGCATGACCGACGGGGTACTGGCCATCGGCACCAATCATACGATTATCAGGGTCAACAAGGCCGCTGCCCACCTCTTTCTTCTTGACGGCAAGGGAGTCCAGGGCAAGCCCCTTGAAGGCGTCATCCGTAACAGAATACTGCGGAAATTTCTTGAAATAACACTTGAACGCGACTATCCGACCAAAAAGGATCTCAACCTGATGGAAGGAGGCTTGGAGATGAGCCTGCGCCTGCATGCTGTTCCCCTGTATGATGGAGAGGAAAAACGGCTGGGCAGTCTGGTGATTATCAACAATCTTACCAGACTGAACCAACTGGAAAATATCCGCCAGGATTTTGTCGCCAACGTCTCCCATGAACTGAAAACGCCGATCACGGCCATTCGGGGCTATGTGGAAACCCTACTGGACGGGGCTATGGATGATGAAGAGGCGGCAGAGAATTTTCTCCACATCATTGAGCGGCAAAGCTGCCGTCTGGATGCGATTGTCGATGACCTCCTGACCCTGGCCCGCATCGAGGACAGGTTTAAAAACAATGATATTTCCCTTGAACAGGAAAAAATCCTTCCCCTTCTGGAGGCGGTGATACAGGCCTGCACACCCCAGGCCACCCAGAAAAATGTTTCCATTTCCATGGAATGTGATCCTGCGCTGACCGCACAGGTGAACCGGCCCATGCTCGAACAGGGCGTTATCAACCTGTTGACCAATGCAATCAAATACAGTTCTACGGGAAAAGCCGTTTCAATCACTGCCGTTCGGCGACGGGATGCGATGAAAAAAGAAGTGGTTGATATCCAGGTACGGGACCAGGGTCCGGGCATTGGCCGTGAACATTTGGAAAGAATTTTTGAACGCTTCTACCGCTGCGACAAGGCCAGAAGCAGAGAAAGCGGCGGCACGGGCCTGGGGCTGGCAATCGTCAAACATATTGCCCAGTGCCACGGCGGCACGGTCAATGT
>DRLX01000176.1 GCA_011322715.1 Desulfobulbaceae bacterium | reverse complement strand
GCCGGGATTCACCAGAAAATAGCAGCCGACAGCGTGATTGAACAGGTCGTCAATCGCGGTACACTCAGGGGGGGAATGGATATTTTCGTGCCTTGGGCCATGAAAAACAACAAGGGCGAACTCATCGGTATGGAAATTGATGTGGCCCGTAAGCTGGCAAAGGATATGGGCGTCAAGGTCCGTTTTGTGCCCACCAAATGGTCGGGTATTATCCCGGCGCTCATGGCCGGGAAGTTCGATGTCATTATCGGCGGCATGAGCGTTACCCCAAAAAGAAATTTGAAGATCAATTTTACCAGGCCCTATTACTATTCAAGTCAGGGTTTGCTGGCAAACATCAGGATGACAAAGGGTTTTCGTCTGCAGGATTTCAACAGCCCCAAGGTCAGTCTTGCCGCCCGTCTTGGATCTACCGCCGCCATTGCCGCCAAAAAGAATTTTCCATTGGCAAAACTCAGGCTTTTTGATGATGAACCCTCCGCCGTCCAGGAGGTGCGCAACGGCCGGGTCCATGCCATGATCGGGTCCCAGCCCCTGCCTGCACAGATGGCGGCCGAGGCGCCGAAACTGCTCAGGGCCTACAAGGAGCAGTTGATGAAGGAACCCATCTGTTTTGGTGTGCGCAAGGGTGATGTTGATGTGCTCAATTATTTTAACAACTGGATTGAAATTCAGCGCAGTAAAGGCTGGATTCAGGAACGCTATGCCTACTGGTTTGAGTCTACCGCCTGGAAAAAGGAAATATAAGAGCCACTGAAAATGGAGTAATTCCGCTATGTTTTTTTGTAGTTAACCCGGTTTGCCCATGCTTGGTCGTCGCAGGAAAAAAAATAGAGCTTTGGATTGTTTGCTTCTGGCCCTGGTTTTTGCGGCAACGGGTTACCTTGGCTATCGCGTGACCATGCAGCTGCACTATACCTGGCACTGGGGCGATATCCTCCAGTATATTGTTCGCTTTGATAAGCAGCAGCATCGGTGGGTTGCCAATTATCTGCTCCTTGGCCTGCTGACCACACTGCGTCTGAGCCTTTACGCGGCGGTTCCTGCCCTGATGATCGGCCTGGGTATGGCCCTGGCGCGAATCAGCCGCAGTTTGTTCTGGCGGATGACAGGTCGCACCTATATCGAGCTGATGCGCAACCTGCCGCCGCTGGTGATCATTTTTCTGGTCTATTATTTTCTGGCCGATCAGCTCACACCGCTTATTGGCGCTGATGATTTTTTACAAAATATGTCGTCGCAGGCAGCCCATTGGCTTAGCCTCCTTGTTGCCCCGCCCGCCACTGTTACCGCCTTTGTCCCGGCGGTACTGACCCTGGCCGTCTTTGAGGGGGCCTATATCGCCGAGATCCTGCGCGCAGGTATCAAGGCCGTGGACAATGGTCAATGGGAGGCCGCCCATGCCCTTGGGCTTTCCCGGGGCCAGTGCCTGCGCCATATTATCCTGCCGCAGACCTTTCGTCAGGTGCTGCCGCCCCTGGCCGGGCAGTTTATCTCTCTGATCAAGGATTCCTCCATTGTGTCGGTTATCTCCATCCAGGAGTTGACCTACCAGGGGACGCAATTGATGGCCTCCACCTACATGACCATTGAGGTCTGGCTGCTGGTTGCGGCCATGTATTTTGTCCTTACCTTTCCCTGCTCTTTACTGCTCGGCAGGCTGGAAAGATCCTATGCCCGGGGCGCAACCTGAGAAAATGACCTTGTGCCACCGGGCCATGCTGGTTACTGTGAATATATTTATCCGGAAATGGCGCAAAGCGCCGAATGATGTGTAGCACCACGCATGTTGCGTGGTGCTACAAGAACACTCTTTTTTGTTCCACCGCTCTGCGGTGGAACAGCGTAATCTTCTGTTGTTCTATGACGCTTCATACCCGCTCTGCGGGTAAACAAGAACTTCAGGACTAGATCAGTTTCATAACAGCGTAGCGGTGTCATTGTTGTGCCGTTAATGCATGCTGGTTTATACCGAAAAAATTTTTCAATCATTCTATGTCCATGAAGAATACCGCCCCATCCCTGTTGACACGATTACTCTGTCTGCTTCTGCTGGCAGGCCAACTTCTGCTACCCGTAAACAGCTTTTCCATGACCATAGGCGAGGAGCGCGAGATTGGTGAAAAGCTGCTCTATTCGGTCCGGACAAGTTTCAGGCTGCTTGACGATCCGGATATCAGCCAATATATCAATGAGCTTGGTAATCAGGTCCTGACCATTGCCGGGCCCCAGTATTTCGATTATCACTTTTTTGTGGTCCGCAGTGATCAGTTTAATGCCTTTGCCGCCCCCGGCGGGTTGGTGTTTTTTTATAGCGGCCTGATCATGAAAATGGACTCCGAGGATCAACTGTTAAGCGTCCTTGCCCATGAGATCGGCCATGTGGTCAGCAGGCATATTGCACAGCGTATCGACAAGGGCGGGAAAATAAGCGCCATTACTATGGGCCTTGCCCTGGCCAGCCTGGCCATCGGAAATCCGGCCCTTGCCCAGGGATTGTTTACCGGTTCGCTGGCCGCCGGCCAGGCCTTGAACCTCCATTACTCCCGCCAGGACGAAGAACAGGCCGACCGGCTTTCTTTCGGATGGATGCGTAAGATGCATCGTAATCCCGTTGCCATGGAGGCCATGTTGCGCACCATGCGCCGCATAACCCGCTATCGTTCCGGTAAGCTGCCCCAGTATCTGCTCACCCATCCCAATCCGGAGGCACGCCTGAATTACGTTGAATCGCTGCTTGAAACCGATCCAGACCAGAATAAACCAGCCTATTATCAAAAAGCGGACAATTTTCGGTATTTGAGGTTCAAATACCGGGTCATGAGTCAATCCATGGATATTGAACGGATGCGTGTGATCTGCACCAATAAAATGAAAGGGGCGAAAGACCGGGAGCAGAAAATCATGGCCCAATACGGCCTTGCTCTGGTTGCCCGGCAGGAACACAATTATATTCGGGCTGAGGAATTGTTTGACAAGGTAATGGAGAGCTATCCCGACCGTGATATCCTTGATGTTGACAAGGCCGTCCTGGAAATGGACAGCGGCAGACTGGATGAGGCACTGGCGCTCCTTGAGAAGGCCGTGCGCAGGGACCCGACGGATATGTATGCGGTTTTTGAACTTGCCCGGGTACGGTCCCGGCGGAAAGACTGGAAACAGGCACAGCAGTTGCTCGATAAGGTCGGCCGGGTCATGCCCGACTATTCGCAGCTCTATTATGAATATGGCCGCCTGAAAGCCGGGCAGGGGAAGACGGGGGAAAGCAACTTTTATCTGGGAAAGTATTATCTGTATGAGGGAAAAATCAAACAGGCAAAGGAGTACCTTGGCCGCTCGGCAAAGGACACATCCCTCCCCGCTTCAATCCGCAATGAGGCGACCTCTATTTTGAAACGGCTGCAAAAACTGGAAAATTTGTAATGGATGTTATCGTTCTTCCTGAGGATGCAATATGTTGAAACGATTTTCCATCTCCCTGGAAGAGGACCTGCTTGCAGGCTTTGATGACTATATTGTCCGACACGGCTATTCAAACCGGTCCGAAGCGGTGCGGGACCTTATCCGCAAGGTCCTGGTCAAGGATGAATGGGCCGATGACAGTGAAGTGGTCGGCGTGGTGACCATGGTCTATGATCACCATAAATCACAGCTCCAGGAGCGGATAACCGAGCTGCAGCACGATTTTTACGAACTCATCACCTCAACCACCCATATCCACATGGACCATCACAACTGTCTTGAGGTGACCATTGTCAAGGGCAAGGCCTCACAGGTCCAGGAACTGGCCGGTCGTCTTATCGCCCTGCGCGGCGTCAAGGACGGCAGCCTGACCATGTCCTCCACCGGCGGTCATCTGCGGTGATCCTGAATGATCCGGCAAACGGCCTTTGGTGGGAATAAGCACGGGTTTTTCTTCTGCCTGTTCTTGCCTCTTTCGCTGCTTTTTTCTCTGCTGCTGTCCGGCTGTCCCCGGTTGCCGGAGTATGCTCTGCCCCATATCAATGCCACGGGCGGAAAATCGGTTTTTTCCGGTAGGGGATTTACCTACAGAGCATTGACCGTCCATGATTTCGGTGCCCAGTCACCACCGGAATTATCGGCTGGTCAGGCAAAACATATTTTTGCCCATTCCTGTATTCGTATTCGCTTGAGCAGGAAAGCAAGTTTTTTGATAACACATGGGTATAACGATTATTTTGGCCGCTCTTTCTGGGCCGGCAGCGTTCAATCCATCGGCTTTGAGGCTGTTATGGTCCCTGATTGTTCCTGGTGGAACCCCAGGGTTCCTCCTGAAAAAAAGGGCTATGTGCTGCAACATGAACAGATCCATTTTGCCCTGATGGAGATTGCGGCCCGTCGGCTCAGTCGCCGGGTCGGGAAAAATCTTTCCGCTTTCTCTGTTATTGATTCGAGCCGTCAGGGAGTGGAAGATCAGCTTAAAGAGAAGATTTCCACCCTGGTGCAAAGGGAAAACACAAAAATATTGCAGACCCATACATCTTTTGATGAGGACTGTTCACTCTACTTTGATCCCGAAAAACAGCAGTGGTGGTTTGATAAGGTCAATAGAGAACTGAGAACGTGGAAAAAATAGTCGTTGTGCAGGGGACGTACAGCACGAGGTTGTCATAGACGAGAAGAACATAAAATACATACGAAAAAGGAGGGAATATGCAGATAGCATCCTACAGGTTTGATCGGGTTGAATTTGCCGGGTCTCTGGGAGATCTGGGGACGCTTATTCCGCTGTCGATAGCCCTGGTAATGGTCAACGGTCTGAGTTTTACCTCGGTCTTTCTGCTGGTCGGCATGTTCTATTGCGTCACCGGACTCTATTTTCGTCTCCCCGTTCCTGTCCAGCCTTTAAAGGTCGTCTCGGCGATTGCCATTGCCTTTCCCGATAAAATCACCCTACCGGTGATGTCGGCCACGGGCATCCTTTTTGGAGTTTTTCTCATTTTTCTTGCCGGTACCGGGCTTATCGACCGGCTGGCAAAATTTTTCACCAAGCCCATTGTCCGCGGTATTCAGCTTGGCTTGGGCTTTATCCTGATAACAAAGGGCATCGCCCTTATCCGCAAACAGGCGCTCTTTATCGGTGACACAAGGGAACTGCTGATTTTTCAGGGTTTGCCGGTAAATCTTCTGGTCGGGATTCTCGCTGTTGCTCTCGTCCTCTTTCTGCTTTCAAGCCGTCGTTTCCCGGCAGCGCTGGTTGTGGTGACGGCGGGTATCTGCATCGGTGTCCCGTTCGGCTCTTTTCACGCAATGCAATGGTGTTTTGGCCCAACCGACATCCAATTATTCAGGCCGCATCTCAACGATTTCACGACCGCGCTCTTTCTCCTGGTCATACCGCAGATTCCCTTGACCATCGGCAATGCCGTCATCGGGACGACCGATACGGCGACAACGCTCTTTGGTACGGGTGAGGCAACGGCACGGGTATCAAACCGCAGCTTTTCTCTCAGCATGGGCATGGCAAACATCGTGGTCGGCCTGCTGGGTGCCATGCCCATGTGTCACGGCGCGGGCGGCCTTGCCGCCCATTACCGTTTCGGGGCCAGGACCGGCGGCTCAAACATCATGATAGGGCTTCTCTTTATTCTTATTGCCTTTGCATTCGGCAAAATCGGCGTCTCTCTTCTCTCTTCCATACCAAATTCGGTCCTTGGCGTACTTCTGCTTTTTGCCGGGCTTGAACTTGCCCTTCTGGTCAGGGACCTTAGAAAGAGGCAGGATCTGTTCATTGCCTTTCTGATTGCCGGTATCGGTCTTGCTACAACAAATATGAGTATTGCCTTTGCATCCGGTATTGTCGTTGCCTGGCTTTTAAAGTGGCGAAATATTGATATTTAATGGGGTCGTAAAAATACGAATTGTTGGTGAGTTAGGCAGGAATTTGTACCATGAATGTTATTCTGTTTCGCTGATATCGAGCAATATTGGCATGATATAAAGTAGAAAGTAACGTAACCTGTTGAGTTTACGTTATCAGTGATTTATGGTTTTCGGAGTTATAAAGAAACCAGAGAATAATTTGTTAGTGCAAAAAATAATACTCGCAAAAAAACATCCGAATAATGTAGAATATGGCATCAAATAAGACTCATATAACTATCAACTATCGCGAGGTGAAAAGATGCCAATTAGCATTACCGAAGATATCAGATCGATAACTGACCTAAAACGAAACACGAATTCCGTTCTGGATCAAATTCACAAAACAAAGCGTCCCGTTATTTTAACAGTGAATGGAAAGGCTGAGGCTGTCTTGATTGACGCAAAAGAATATGAAAAAATATCAAATGCATTTAACCTGTTAAAGCTTCTTGCGCCAGCAGAAGAGGATATCAAGGAAGGGAGGTTTACCGAAGCAAAAGAATTTTTTCAGGAGTTCAAACGTGGTAAAGAAATATAACGTTAATATTACGTTCAACGCCAAAATAGACCTGGAGCATATTTTTTTCTACATTGCTGAAGACAGCATTAATAACGCAAAAAAATTCATTCACGAATTAGAAGAAAAAATCTACAGTCTTGATACTATGCCGGAAAGATTTGCGCTGATCTC
>DRLX01000175.1 GCA_011322715.1 Desulfobulbaceae bacterium | reverse complement strand
GCAACCGGCCGGGGTTGATCTCTGTTCCGGTGTCGAAGCCGTTGCCGGCAGGAAAGATCCTGAAAAAATCCGCCGCCTCATTGAAAATTCCCGTTTACGTGGAAAGGACAGGTAATTTTTTACCATTTACCTTTTTTGATTACCACCATTCCTCAGCAACGAGGGATAACATCGCTACAGCTATAATCTCAAATCGCATTTAGCAGTGCTTATGACTGATTTTAGGTCAATTAATTTTTCAAGAAAAGCGATGGTATCCCTGATTTCATTCAAGCTGAGCTTTAGTGGTAATCAGGTTTACCTTTTGCGCACCCATTATCTTAAACTGTAAGAAATAAATTATGAAAGCTGCCGTTGTCCATGGTGTCAATGATATCCGTATAGAAGAATATCCCGACCCCGTAGCCGGGCCGGGAGAGGTTATCGTCAAAACACAGGTTGCCGGAATCTGCGCAACCGATATCAAAACCCTGCTTGGCCAGGGAATCCCCAAGGATTTACCTACCATCCTTGGCCATGAGGTTGTCGGCGAAATAGCTGAGACAGGGGCAGGTGTGCAGGATTTTGCCCTTGGGGACAGGGTTGCTGTCTATCCCATAGCCGTCTGCGGTAAATGCCGATATTGCAGGCAGGGCCGTCATAACCTGTGCGAGGATGAATTTGGTCTTGGACACGGCATTGAAGGCGGCTTTGCCGAATATGTCCGCTTGCCGCGTCGGATTATCGATATCGGCGGTGTGGTCAGGCTGGCCGATGATTTTTCCTTTGAAGATGCCGTCTTTGCCGAGCCGCTCTCCTGTACCCTGGCTGCGGCCAGGACCTGCAGGCTGGAGAAGGACCGGTCGGTGCTGATTATCGGTGCCGGGCCCATGGGGCTTATGCACCTGAAGACGGCAAAATATTTTGGCTGTGAGGTGATGATTGCCGATTTGATTGATGATCGGCTTGCCCTGGCAGGGACAATGGGTGCAGACCATCTGATCAATTCCGGGCAGAAGGACCTCAAGGACGAAGTGATGCACTTGACCGATGGCCGCGGCGCCGATGCGGTGATTATCTCTCTGGGTATCCCCCAGGTTATCGAGGACAATATCAAGCTCACCGCCAAGGGTGGGGTCTGCAATATCTTCGGCGGCCCGCCCCCATCCGAGATCACCATTGATCCGCGCTGGCTGCATTATCAGGAAATTACGCTTACCGGCACCTTTGCCTCAACGCCGGAAGATTTCAGGCAGTGCCTGGGTTTCATTGAGAACAGGGAAATTGTTGTTTCCGACCTTCTCTCGCATCGATTTACTCTCGATACCTTCCTTGATGCCGTGGAAAAGGCGAAAAACCAGGAAATGGTGCGGGGGATTGTCACCTTCGCCTAAAACGTTCGAAGAGAACATCAGAGAAGTATTATCTGGTGATACCTTAGCAGACAGGAGAAAACCATGCTGGGAAAGCAACGACGATTACGAAAAATTATCCGTAAATCAACCGGCCGCAGCCTGGTCATTGCCGTGGATCACGGCATGGCCCTTGGCGCCATGAGCGGCATTGTCAATATCCGTAAGACCATTGATGATCTCGATGCCACCGGCCTGATCGACTGCTGGTTGATGACAAAGGGGATTTATACCCATGCCTTTGATCCGGCCGGTGATCCCGGGGTGATCCTGCGGGCCAGCGGCGGCGCCACCATTGCCGGGCCTGAACTTGTCCATGAAGGGTTGACCGCCACCGTTGAGGAGGCGTTGCAGCTTGGTGTCGATTGTGTGGCGACCAGCGCCTTTATCGGTTCCGCCTATGAACATGAAACGCTCATAAATATGGCCTCCCTGGCCACCCAGTGCCGGAAATGGGACGTGCCCATGCTCGGTGTCATCGGCCTGGGCAAGACCAATGAGGACAAGAAGAAAGATCCGAAATTTATCGCCCTCGGCGCCCGGGTGGGCGCGGAGCATGGCGCTGACCTTATCAAGACCTATTATACGGAAACCGATTTTGACAAGGTGGTTGCCGGTTGTCCGGTTCCGGTTCTCATTGCCGGTGGCCCGAAATGTGAAACCGATCTGGATACCCTGGAGATGATCCATGGTGCCCTTCAGGGCGGGGCAAGTGGGATTGTCATGGGAAGAAATGTCTGGAAAAGTCCCAATGCCGTTCCCCTGCTCTCGGCTGTCCATGGCCTGATTCATGAGAATATGACCGTTGCCGAGGCCAATGACCTGCTCGAGGAAAAAAAGCGGGCGTGATGACCTGTTGTGGCGCCTGACCTCTATGTGTCCCGTCGGTGGTTACCTGTTGAGAAGCAGCATAGTGACCGGCGGAATGGCCATTTTCCGTTGTCCGGCCCGGGGAGGAGGGGTCGGCGCCCAGAAGTTACCGGTCATGACTTCCATGCAGAGTAGGGTCACGGAATCTTCATAGTAATCCTCATGCCGTTTGCTGACATGGGTGTAAATATCGTCGAGAAAGGCCTGATACTCCGGCCTGGTCATGGCGGCAACGCCCATGGGAGCGGCAAAGAATGTGGTGAAATCATCATCCGGCCGCAGGGGTCTGCCGTCGAGGAAATATCCATCCTTGATGTTGTGGGCCTGGCCGTCGGTGGTGCTGTGGATCCAGTCGGCGATTTTACGGGTCTGGGCCAGGGAAACGGCATCGTTGTTTAACAGGGCGTCGGTGCCGATGCGCCACGGGTCACGGCCTGCGTTGTATTCATAATGACCGTCATCCGGTCCTTCAAGAAAGTTGGCAGGCGCCGGTTGCAGGCGATGGTCCGTTGACGATACCGGCACCAGAAAATCCGGCAACAGACCGGTTTGCGGGCTGTAATCCGTCTGCACCTGTGAGATTGCCGCCTGGGTGGCATGCAGCACCTGCAGCCAGGCGCTGTTTTTCGTTATATCGTACCAGGCGCGAAAATGGTCCGGCATAAAGTCGGATGAGCGCGGGGTGTACTGGCTGTATGGCGGCCCTTCCCTGCTGATCCAGTCACCGAGCATGGGCAGGTGCGACTGCGGGCCGACCATCGATTCCAGGATGGCTGCCAGCAAGCGGTGGGCCTCCTGCCGATAGTTAACGGTGCCGCTGCTTCCCCACTGGTTATCGGCCATGAGCAGGGCATAGGCCATGTCCGCATCACCATCAAAGGCGGCATCGATGCCGGTGTCGGGGTTTTCCGGAACCTGCCAGGCCATGAGTCTGTTGTCCACACTGCTGGGATGCCGGCGGGAAAAGGCCCACAGGCCATCCAGGATGGAGCGGGCATCGGGATCATAGCCCGCCATCAGCGCCATGATGATCATTCCATACCCCTGTCCCTCGGAAACAGTTTCCTGCGGTGTTGTTTTTGAATGAATAATCCGATACATGGGGATGCCGCTTGAGGAAGTACCCGCCGAAACCAGGTAGTCGGCCTTCCAGCGATCAAAAAAGGTGCGCACGTCATTATCCAGAACCGTTTGGGAAAAACCCGGTTTAATGGTTCCGGCAGCATAGCGCACATGCTGGGGAAAGGGTCGTGCCGGTGAAGATGCGGCGCATGCGGAGTATGGAGCGGGAACCATGCAAGAAAGCATGGCAAGGACGATGATCAGGTGTATTGATTTTTTCATGGAAAAAGATATGACTTGGTGGTTCTTAGGGAGATGTGGAATCCCTTTAAGAATACGACAGTAAGAACTTTGCGTCAAGCCAAGGTGAGTTATGGAGCATAAAGACCGGCAACAGGGACGATCAGGCCCCGAAATTATCCTGATTGCCGCCATGGCCGCCAATCGGGTCATTGGCAGGGGAAACATTATTCCCTGGCACATTCCCGGCGAGCAACAGCGATTTAAAGAACTGACCATGGGGCATGCGTTGATCATGGGGCGGAAGACCCGGCAGGCCATCGGCCGTCCCCTCCCCGGCCGTCGGAATATCGTCATCAGCAGAAATCCTGGTTTTCGCGCCGACGGCAGCGAGGTGGTGCATTCGCTGGCGGAAGGGTTTGCCCTTTGTGGGGGTGAAACAAAAATCTTCGTTATCGGTGGCGAACAGATCTACCGGCTGGCCCTGCCGGTGGCCGATACCCTGGTTCTCAGCGTTCTTCCCCGTGCTGTTGATGGAGATGCCTGTTTTCCCGAATTTTCCTCATCCGAGTTCAAACTGACTTCAAGCCGGGAAATCCAGGGGGCGGAACCGTATGTTATCCGGATATACACTCGTTGTTAATGATACCTTTTTCTATTTCTCTTGACACCCATGCCGAAAGCTGTAAATATATGGTTTCATGAATAAGTCGGTGCAGTACCGGCTTCTTCACCCCTTAATTTTTCCATTTTTCAAGGAGGATTCCCCAATGATAAGTAAGGACATGAAGAAATTCCTTGCCGGTCTGGGCGTAGCCGGACTGATCAGTGCCGGTGGTATCTCCGTTCCCGGAGCCCAAGCTGCCGGCAGCGGTTGAGGCGCAGCACCCAGCGCAGGTAGCGCTGAACACGCAGTTAAAGCAGCAGGTAACGGAACCGTAGAAAATGTCGGCGAGGCTGTAAAGGAAGAGGCCAAAGGTATGGTCAACGAGGCCAAAGATAAGGCCGTAAATGCAGCTAAAGACGAAGCCGGTAAAATGATGGATAAGGCAAGTGATGAAGCTGGTAAAATGATGAATAAGGCCGGCGATGAAACCGGTAAAGCCATGGATAAAACCATGAAAGGCGCTA
>DRLX01000174.1 GCA_011322715.1 Desulfobulbaceae bacterium | reverse complement strand
TCATCTTGTCTGGTTATCCGGTGTCCGCAGGCGCCGTAACTTTCGGCATAAAGAACAAAGTCGGGGTTGCCGAATTCAAGGCCAAAGTCGGGCAGGTTCATGCCGGCCTGTTTCCAGCGGATCATACCCAGTGCATCATCGCGTAAAAGAAGAACCACCAGGTCAAGATGCAGTCGAACGGCTGTTTCCAGCTCCTGGGAATTCATCATGAATCCTCCGTCTCCACAGATGGCCACAACCTTTTTTTCGGGATGCAGTATTTTTGCCGTCAGGGCCACGGGGAGGCCCGCACCCATGGTGGCCAATGCATTGTCGAGGAGAATAGATGATGGGTTGGTGGCCTTATAATTTCTGGCAAACCATATCTTGTACATGCCGTTATCCAGAGAGAGAATTGAGTCCTCCGGTATATTTTCCCGGATAACGGAAACAAGTTGTTGCGGACTAAAGGGAACGGATTCGTCCTGTCTGCGGTAGAAAATATTTTTTTCGATTTCTTTTTTTATTCTCGAAAAATAGCCGTCACCTGCAAGGGAATCGGGCTGTATTCCGGCCGCCAGTCCACGCATGGTATGGGTAATATCGCCGATGAGTTCATGCTGCGGGAAATATACATTGTCAATGGCGGCGCTGAAATAGTTGATATGGATGACCTTTACACCCTGACGGGTCATGAAAAAAGGCGGTTTTTCCACAACATCGTGACCGACATTGACGATAAGATCGGCCCGCTCAATGGCGCAATGGAGATAATCGTTATCGGACAGGGCGGCCGTGCCGAGGCATCGCTGGTGGTATTCGTTAACCACTCCTTTTCCCATTTGAGTGCTGAAGAAGTAGATACCGGTTCGTTCAATAAAATCTTCAATGGCACTGCAGGTACGCCTGCGATTGGCGGCGGCGGCGATGAGTAACAGAGGGTTTTTTGCCTGGGTGAGAATCGGTATGGTGTCGGCGATGACGTTTTCGGAAACCTGAGGATTAATGACCCTGGTAACCGGAAAGACGGAGGCGCTGGTAGTTTCTGCGGCGATATCCTCGGGCAGTTCCAGGTGGACCGGCCCTGATTTTTCCTGGACGGCCACTCGAAAGGCCTCTCGAACAAGGGAAGGAATGGAATCTGCGCCGACGATCTGACGGGTCATCTTGGTAATGGGTTCCATCATGCGAACCACATCAATAATTTGAAACCGACCCTGCTTGGATTTTTTAATCGGTTTCTGACCGGTGATAAACAGGCAGGGCATGCCGCCAAGCAGAGCATGGGAAACACTGGTGACGAAATTGGTGGCCCCGGGACCAAGAGTGGCCAGGCAGACTCCGGGTTTTCCCGTTAACCGTCCATACGTAGCCGCCATAAAACCTGCCGCCTGTTCATGTCTGGTCAGAATCAGTTTGATTGTTGAGGTTCTTAGAGCCTCTAAAAAGGCAAGATTTTCTTCGCCGGGGATGCCGAATATGTATGTAACCCCCTCGTTTTCCAATGCCTGCACAAGTAATTCCGCACCATTCATCGTTGTCTCGAAGTAGAAATTATGATTATGGACCAGGGCGTTGGCGCCATTATCGTAGCTTGATCGGCATGTCTCCTGGTCCGGAAAAGGTTTTGCCTGCCTGTTTTAGAGAAACAAACTATACCATCCAATGCGTTGTGGAAATAAAAAAGGACCAAAAAAGGCGTACCCGAGAATGTTTCTTCAAATGGTGACGGACTGCACGTGCCTTCAATGACGGGTGGGCGTACCTGGAGACTAAAAGAAAAAATTAAAAAGGTAAAAAAGAGGTTTACAGAAGAGATCAACTGTTTGATAATTATATATTCTATTGCGTGTTTCCGGATGTGCCGGGACACGAACTGTGCCACCGGATCGTTATTCGGTAGTTTGGCCGATACTTATACGCCTAGTAATTTTCATGTATCTGGAACATTTTCAACTGCAGACCTCACCTTTTTGTGAAGAAATCGATCCCGAAGTTTTTTTTCCGGATGGTGATAGAGAACATATTTGTACGCGGCTTGAGGATGATATCAAGCACGGCAGAGTTTTTATCAAACTTATCGGCAGTGAAGGCAGCGGTAAAACACTTCTATGTAAGGTGTTGTCAGGGCGTTTGCCGGAAGAATTCGAAGTAATATACATCGAAAATCCCGTTGGTTCTTTTGATGATCTTTTACGCCTTGTCTGTCTTGATCTGGGCATGGATGCCGGAGGTGAACAGGTCGATTTAGCTGCAGAGTTGACCCGGCAGCTGCAACGGAGAAAGAAATATGGGCAACGGGTGGTGCTTGTCATCGATGATGCCGAGAAAATTTTTTTAGCTACCTTAGAGCGATTGCTTCGACTTCCCTGTGAATCGAACGACCTGTCCGTTCTTACCCTTCTTCTTGCCGGACGGCCGAGTCTGGACGCCAATTTGAAACAACTCACCGTCTACTGTACAGGAGTCGATGTTGAATACGGCTATACCCTGGAAGCTTTGACCAAGGAGGAGACGGGGCGTTATCTGGTCTATCGCCTGCTGGCCGCAGGGCTTGACAGTCGGGAACATAAGGAAATTTTTACCGGAGAGGCCATCGAGAAGATATTTACATCGGCTGCCGGAAACCCGAGGATGACGAATATTCTCGCCGAAGAGGCATTGCGGAAATCCTGCAGTGATAAATCTTTTTTAGTCCTTCTTGATCATGTGGATACCAATTGGGAAGAACCGAACGATCTGAAAACGAAAAAGGTGTTGGCGGGCCTTTTTCCAGGGAGCAAGAGTAAGAAAAATCTTTTTGTCGGCTGCGGCGCTGTGCTTTTGGTGCTTGGAATTATTTTTTTCTTTGTTACGCGACCAGAGAAGATACAACAAAAAAAACAGGAAAAGGTATCGCCGATTGTGACGGAAACCGTTCCTGCTCTGACTGCTCCGACTGTTCCGACCGCTGAACCAGCGCCGATCGCCGAGTCTTTACCATCTGTTCCTGCGGAAAAAAAGACGGTTCGTAAGGGTACAACTGTTGAAGTCAAACATTCTGAAGTGAAGCGACCGGCACCGGCGGCGGAAGAAAAAAAGAACATTATTCATGTGCAACGGGATGTTGTAAAAAAAGAGTTGCGGGCAAAGAAAGTGAAGACGGTCGCCCGGGATGGTGATGCGTTGTTTCGGGACCGTTTGCGGGCAAGTGCTGCATGGTTGGCCGGCGCATACCGTGGGCAGTATACTATTCAGCTTATGATGTTGAGTTCAAAGAGTGCTGAAGAAAACGTGAAAAAATTGTTGATCCGCGATGATTATTTTGCCGTAATTGATAAGCTGCATATCCTGCGAAAAAAAACAAATCCACCGACATTGTTTGTTTTTTACGGTACCTATCCATCCATGGATGCTGCAAGGCAGGTGAGAAACACCATGCCCGTCTTTCTGCGTAAACATCATCCCTATGCGCTTTCCATCGCAGACGCTTTGACCAAGACAGAGGATTGATCTTAAATTCTATTCCCGCGCTCCGGAAAAAGCAGCCATGTCGATAAGCTGTCTATACCGGTACGCCAGTCCGATCCATCAATGATGATCAAAAAAAGGGGTTAAGCAAAATATTGCTTAACCCCTTGAATTTTCTTTGGTGGAGGTAAGCGGGATCGAACCGCTGACCTCTTGAATGCCATTCAAGCGCTCTCCCAGCTGAGCTATACCCCCAC
>DRLX01000173.1 GCA_011322715.1 Desulfobulbaceae bacterium | reverse complement strand
CTGCGGAGGACGGAGGGGATTCCGGGAAACTCCTGCCCTTGAAGGTGCGTGCCCTGCGTGAGCGTAAAAACGGCGAATATTACATGTATGGCCTGGAGTTTACTCTGGAGGATGAGCGTGATGAGACTCTATTAAAAGAGGTTTTTACCTTTTTTCGCAAGCCCTATCAATATCAGGGACAGAAATAAGGGCGTTGTCCGTACCTTTGGGGAAGAGTGGTTTGAGGCGTAATTTTCATGCCGGGTATCCTGCACTCTGAACTTTCCGGCCTGGTCAATGTATTTCGTCTATTGACAACTCGTCTGTTTCACGGCAATGTATGTTCTTGACTATACTTGTTTTCACTTTTAAGGCACCCTTAAGCCCGTCAACCTTGTAGGTAGCCGTGAAGAAAATTATTCTTGTTTCCGCTCTTTGTCTCGGACTGGCTTTTTGTCTTCTTGTATTGTTCCTGCCGGCCCTGCTCTCGTCCCGGTTTGTCCTGGATAAAGTTCTATCCAGGGTGAATACCCGCCCGGCCGCATCCCTGCAGATTAAGGATTTCAATATCGGTTGGCGCAAAGGGCTGCGGATTGATTCCCTGACCTATCTGGATTCGGCACGCGGTTTACAGGTGAGTGTCGATCAGGTGCTGGGGGACCGGGGCCTTCTGGCCCTACTGGCCGCACCGAAGAAACTCGGCACTATCCGAGTGCTGAATCCCGTTTGTGATCTGTTACAGCGTAGTAAAGTCGTCTCCGAGTCGCACCCTGCATCGATAAAAAAATCGACTTCGACCGGCATCTCCCATACCGGGCCCCAAAAAACATCACCTGACAAACAACTTGTCGACCAATCGGCACCGCCCTGGGAAGATGTTGCCGTCCGGATCATTGTCGAGGGCGGCCGGATCATTGTTCGGGATAACACAGGGAAAAACGACGTTCCCGAGGGAACTATCGCCCTTACCTCTTCGCTCAGCGATGGGACCGTTAACTACACCGTCAAGTGGCAGGGAGGTGCCCAGGGAGAACTTGCAGCCGATGGATATTTGAACCTGCCTGCTCAACAGGAGAGTTTTCTTGAAACCCTCGTCGCCAAAACGCATCTTACCTTTAAGCGATTTCAACTGGCCCCGATTCTTGCCCTTGCCGCTCGGGGTGGAAAGGTTCCAACGGGCAAAGGACTGCTTGATGGGGAAATCACGTTAAACGGTGCCGGGCTTGATAAACTTGATGTGCTTGGAGAGCTTTCCTGCACAGGTCTTGCCTTGTCCGGAGGGATTTTGGGACCTGATCGCCCCAAGGTAGATAGAATTGCCGTACAGATAGACGGTGGTAAAAAGAATGCGACCAACTGGTACCTGAGTAAATTCAGTCTTGATGGTGACCCTGGACAGGTGAACGGGAGCGGCAGGTATGGAGCACGGGACGCCACCGCCCGGATAAAGGGTGTGCTGCAATTGCCCTTTTTCTTCACCCAACTGCCGCATCTTTTCAAGCTTCAGGATGGTGTAGTCGTGACCTCCGGCAAGTTGAGCTTTGACGCCGGATTGGCCCGGAAGGATGAAGAGCGGCAAGTGCATATGCAGGCGGCAGCCAGGCAAGTTGCCGGTCTCCTTAATAAGCATCGTTTTTCCTGGTCCCGGGCGGCGTCTCTGGATCTGGCCGGATCTGAGTCGGCGGGAAAAATTATTGTCGATAACCTTGATGTAACGACCGCCTTTGCGCATCTGAAAGGCAAGGGAAAACCGGCTGATTTTTCCTTAAACGGCAGTCTGGATCTGGCCAGGGCCAATCAACAGATCGGCCGACTTTTTGCATTACCCTGGAGCGGCGTTGGCCGGCTTTTTGTGCAGGCAACATCGAAAACGGCAAAAGATAATCGGTATCAGATACAATTCCAGGCGACAAGTCCCAAGATTTCACTGAGCAAACAGGGGAAAACCGTTCTGCCCGCTGCACCTCTGAAAATTAACGGCAGGGTCGTGGCACCGGGTAATTGGCTGCAGAAAAAAGGACGGGCCGATATCAGTCTTGACGGTACGCTGTGGCCCGGCAAATTTGCGGTATCGGCAACCGATATAACCCATAGGTCAGCTGGAATTTCAACCGGCTATGACCTGTCCGTGAATATGCAGTTGCAACGTCTCTCCAGGCTGCTGCATAATCTCGGCTCTTTGCCTTCGACCACCGGCTTTGCAGGTCAAATGCGGGCAGTAGCGGCAGGGTATCTTGCCGGTAAGACGATAGCGCTTCGGGAACTGGATGCGGGAATAAAGGGACTGGCTGTTACCAGGGGAACAACGTCATTTAAAGAAGATAACCTTATTGTTCGGACGAAAAAGGCTGATGCGGGCGGCAAGGCGCCCATTGCCGTCCACAAACTCCAGGTTGCCTCTACATTGAAAAAATGGCAGAAGCAGGGAGGGGCATTTGTCTCCTTTGATCTGGACAAGCAACGACTTGCCTGTCGTGATCTTTTATTGCGCAGCTCCCTGGCGGATCTTGATATCCACAGCCTGCGTGTTGATGACCTGCGCCGGATAGTGCAGTCATGGCAGGCGGACCTCAGCGGCAG
>DRLX01000172.1 GCA_011322715.1 Desulfobulbaceae bacterium | reverse complement strand
CGCCATGACTGCGCCGGTACCGTATTCCATCAACACAAAATTGGCGACATAGATGGGTATCCTCTCCCCGGAAAAGGGATTGATACAGTATGCTCCGGTAAAAGAACCGTGTTTTTCCGGTTCCTGATCAACAGTGGCCCGTTGTTTTTCTATAAGGGTTTCTTCGATAAAGCTTCTGACTTCGTTTTCCTGCTCTTTTCCACGAATAAGAGCGTCGATTAACGGATGTTCGACAGCCAGCGACATGAAAGTGACCCCGAAAATGGTATCAGGACGGGTCGTAAAGATAGTAATCTTTTCATCGCTGTTTTCCACCGGG
The DNA here is from genome assembly GCA_011322715.1 of Desulfobulbaceae bacterium. Lineage (GTDB taxonomy): Bacteria > Desulfobacterota > Desulfobulbia > Desulfobulbales > Desulfobulbaceae > DRLX01. The sequence continues at coordinate 5,617 of DRLX01000172.1, read as the reverse complement.
AAGTCGCAGGACATGCCCCGGCTTTTTCCGATCCAGTTGCGCTGCATGGTGACAACCTTTTCCGGCCAGCCCGTCAGCGAATCCAGACCTTGCAACAGTTCTTCCGCATAATCGGTAATTTTAAAAAACCAACCATGCATGGTGCGGGGCTGTACCGGTTGGTCACAACGCCAGCAGGCACCTTCAATGACCTGTTCTCTGGCAAGTACGGTTTTGCAATCAGCACACCAGTTGACCGTAGTTTCTTTACGATAGACAAGGCCTTTTTTGAGCATCTGGAGAAAGATCAGTTGTTCCCACCGGTAATATTTGGGATTACAGGTGGCTATTTCCCGGTCCCAGTCATAACTGAGCCCCATGGCCTTGAGCTGGTCACGCATATAAGTAATATTGTCATAGGTCCATGCCGCCGGATGAATGCCCCTTTTCATGGCGGCATTTTCAGCAGGCAGGCCAAAGGCGTCCCAGCCCATGGGATGGATGACATTGTATCCGCGCATGCGTTTGTAGCGGGCTATGACATCACCTATCGAATAGTTGCGCACGTGGCCCATATGAATACGACCGGAGGGGTAGGGGAACATCTCCAGGACGTAATATTTTTCTTTATCCGGGTCTTCAGACACCTTGTAGGGCTGTTTATCCTGCCAGCGCTGTTGCCATTTTTTTTCTATGGCCTTAAAATCATATCTGTTGTTCATGACGTTTCAAAAGCGTGTAAAAGAGTTTACTGTTTTGTCCTCAATCCTCTACATACGGGCATCGCCGGTGGATTCCATTGCATGTATTCCAGGGGGCTCCTGCATGGGTGTATAGTTCTCAAACGTTGTGATGTCGGCGCGAAAAGTCAGCTTGACGGTTCCGGTCGGGCCGTTTCTCTGCTTGCCGATAATGATTTCAGCCAGTCCGCGATTAGGGTTATCTTCCGCCTTGTTATAGACCTCATCTCGGTAAATAAAGCCTATAACATCCGCATCCTGTTCAATGGCGCCTGATTCACGGAGATCAGAAAGCTGCGGCCTTTTGTCGGTACGGCTTTCTAGGCTTCGATTGAGCTGCGAAAGAGCGATGACCGGTACTTCAAGCTCCTTGGCCATGGCCTTGAGTGAGCGTGAGATATCGGATATTTCCTGGGCCCGGTTTTCCGTTTTGGCTCGACCCTGCATAAGCTGCAGATAATCCACGACAACCAGACCCAGATCATGTTCGGATTTCAGGCGTCTGGCCTTGGCACGCATCTCAAGAACACCGATTCCCGCAGTATCATCAATAAAGATCGGAGATTCCGTCAACATACCCGTTGCCCGTGTCAGGTCAGGCCAATCCTTTTCGAGTAATCGTCCCGTTCGGATGCGTTGCGAGTCAATACGGCCGATGGAACACAGCATACGCAGGGCAAGCTGTTCAACGGACATTTCAAGACTGAAGACGGCAACCGGGATTCGGTCGGCCACGGCAACGTGCTGGACAATGTTCATGGCAAGGGCCGTTTTACCCATGGAAGGCCTACCGGCAAGGATGATGAGATCGGCGGGCTGCAATCCGGCGGTCATGCGGTCAATTTCGGTGTATCCGGTGGCAATGCCGGTAATCTGTTCCTGACGGTCAAAGAGCTGGGTAATCCGGTCAAAGGCCTTCGGTACCACATCAGACATGGGTTGAAAACCCTGCTTTTTCTTTGACTGGGCGATTTCAAAAATAGTTTTTTCCGCTTCATCCACCAGGGCGTCAATGTCGTCCTGATCTTCATAACAGCGGGCAGCGACTTCGGAGCTGGTTTGGATCAGTTGTCGAAGAATGGATTTTTTCCGAATCAGTTCGGCATGATGCACAAGTGGTCCGGAAAAGGGAATGAGATCTGTCAGAGAGGCCAGATAGGCGGCCCCGCCTACTCCTTCGAGTTTATTTCGGCTTGCCAGGAGATCGGTGACGGTAATCAGGTCATGGGGCTCTCGTCGTTCAAAGAGATCAAGCATGGCCCGGTAAATGGTCTTATGCGCATCTCGGTAAAAGTCCTCAGGGGAGAGGATTTCAGCAACTTTGAGAATGGAATGTTCCTGCAGTAAAATGGTGCCGAGGACGGTCTGTTCGGCATCAATATTCTGCGGAGGTACGGAACCGGTGATGGTCCGGGTTGTGACATTTGTTTGTTGTTGCATGGTGAGTCAACATACAACGAATATGGGGGAAAGAAAAGAACAATGACCGGTATAAAAACGATCTTTCTGGGAGGTAAACAGCGAAGAAAAAAACGCTACATGCAGCCTGCTGTAGATGGACAGGCTGCATGTAGCGGGAGCTGTTTTTCCGGATCCCCTTTCGGGTATAATCCGATGGAAAATTTTACTCGTTTTCTTCTTCTTTGTTGGAATCGGCGCCTTCAGGTACCACCTGAACCGTTAACGGAGAAGTTACCTGATAGCCCACTTTGACACTGACGACTGTTTCACCGATACTTTTTATAGGTTCAGTGAGCAGGATAGAACGGCGGTCTATCACAATGCCGCATGCTTCGAGTTCCCGGGCGATATCTTTACTGCCGACGGACCCGAAAAGTCTGTCCTCTTCACCAACTTTACGGCAAAGGGTGATGGTGGTTTTTTCGAGTTTTGCAGCAAGCTGTTCGGCATTTTTTTGTTCGGCTTCACGCCGGGCGGCAATGGCCTGCTGCTCTTTTTTCAATCTGCTCAGGGAAGCTTTATTGACGGGCACGGCTTTTTGCTGGGGAATCAGATAGTTTCTGGCGTATCCAGGCTTGACATTGACAATATCTCCTTCCAAACCCAGCGTGTCGATGGTTTCTTTTAATATGACTTCCATGGATAGTTCCTCTTGTTGTATGCAATACCGGTGGAATACCGGTCGTCTGCAAATCAGTGTACGCAGTTAATTCTTTATAGACTGCATTGCCCGGTAAAATGACCGGTCAATCAGTCGGTTTTCGTTCCTCGGAGTCCGGTCCAATTGGTGCGGGACGAAGATTGAGCCATATATCAGCAACTCCAAGCAGAGAGAGAAGTATCAGGCCATAGCTCTGGATAATCAGCATACCATAGAACAGAATTCTCAAATAACCAGGTACCTTCCATCTGTTCAGTAGATGAAAAAAGACGGCCAATCCCTGGAAAAAATACAAAACTCCGCTGATGATGAGTCCGTTCAGCGCTATAACTTTCCACGAACCCGGACCGAAAATATAACAGGCGGCCGCGCTAATCGGCAGCCAGACCAACTGTTCCGGCAGTTGCCATGTTGCGTATGGCTGCCATGGCGCCATCTTCGGAAGCGTTTTCAGCAGCAATCCGTTCCACAATACCTGGTTCATCCACACGGTTACCAAGAGCATGCTGATCAGCAGGGCAGGCAGTATTTTGGGAATCCATTCCCGCATGCCTGCCAATACCGCAGCCAGTTCTTCCTGCATGTCCGCCGGTACATCCACACTTTGCCGATACATATCACCGGCACTGACAATCCCGGCGTCTATTGTGTTTACCAGTTGGTGGTAAGGATGACTCCCGGTGCCCTGTGTATACAGAAGCTGAAAAAAGAGCAAACAGCCGACCAGTGTGGCAAGTCCGCAGGCAGCCGCCCAAGCGGGGCTTCTTTTTTTTTGGCCGCTTTGAAATAAACTGTACCCAAGGGCAATAAGGGGTAAAATCGAGGCAAAGATCAGTAAGCGACCGGAAAAAAAACTTATACTGCCTGCAAGCAGAAGACTTACCGCCAGCGTGTTTCCACTTTGCTTAACCCCCTTTTGACTGAGAATAAAGGCAACCGGTACTGCAAGCATTCCCAGCATCCAGCCGAACAGAGAAGGCAGAAGAACCGGAACGGAGTAGATGGCGGTCAGGGCAAAAACAGGCCTGGAAAACAGAACTGAATTGCCAAATGGCTCATTTCTCACCATCACCCCGAAGGACGTTAACTAAAACTGTGTCGGTCCGGTATAGGGCAGCAGGGCAAGGTGCCGTGCCCGCTTAATGGCCTCGGTCACCTGCCGCTGATGACTTGCACAGGTACCGTAGATACGTTTTGGGATAATCTTACCCCGTTCCGTAACGAAGTTACGAAGTGTTTTCGGATTTTTATAGTCTATGACGAGTTCTTTGTCGGTGCAGAAACGACAAACCCGCCGTCTGTAAAACATTTTTTTTGGTGGTGCCATTGTAAATACTCCTTGTGTGCTCTATTCGTCAGCGGGTTTTTCTTCCGATGGTTTTTTTTCCGATGCCGTGTCTTCTTGTGCAGCCTCGGGCGCAGGTTCGGCGGTTTTTTCAGCAACCGTCGTCTTCTCGCCGGTTTCTTCACCCTCGACCTGTTCCGTTTCCGCTTCAGCCTTGGCGGCAAAACCCTCTTTTTCCTTGCTGATGCCGTCGGCATCTATGGAGTCCGCCAGTTTGATTGTCAAAAAACGCAGGACTCGATCATCGATACGGAAAATTCGCTCAAGTTCGAGGATGGTTGTACCGGGAGCAGCATAGTTAAGGCATACATAGTAGCCTTGCACTTCTTTCTTTATCTCATAGGCAAGACGTTTGATTCCCCAGCGGTCGGTATCAATAATGACGCCGCCGTCACCGGTGATGATACCGCAGGTTCGCTCTATGATTTCAGTGAATTGATCTTCTCCCAGATTTGGGCGAAGAATAAAGGTGGTTTCGTATTGACGCATGATTCCTCCTCGTGGTCAAAGTGGCCCTCGCTTCAAACTTTACAGGTGAGAGCGAGAAGGTTATTGTTTACAACAAAAATATTTTTAAAATAAAAAGATTAAACTTTCATCATACCATCAGCTTGTTTCGTGTCAAGAAGAAAAGATGCAATTTTTCATCTGTGTGGGTACAAACCGTATGATTTATTTATTGGTGTCGTTCGCGTCGTTTGATTGCTTCCCATTGTTGTTTCAGCGCCTTGTCGTCACCGGTCGGCCCGCCTGCAAAAACATGCGGATGGCGACGGATCATCTTTTCGGAAATTGCCGTTAATGCATCATCGGCATTAAAGTCTCCTTGTTCCGTGAACATTTGACAGAGCATGGCAAGGATATAAAAAACATCACCGATTTCCTCGCAGATATGGGTCGGGTCCCCTTCATCAATGGCCCCGGCCAGTTCCTCGGTTTCTTCCAACAGGTATTTTTTTATCGAAGATGGTGTTTGTTTCCTGTCCCAGGGACATCCGTCTTTTGCCCGGAGCCGGGTTATGATTTCGAGAAACCCCGGTAATGCATGCCCTGTTGCTTTCTTCACGGTCATGCACTCAGGCGTCAAGGATTTTTCGGATCCGTGCAACTTTGACATCATTCAGGGTATCGGTCTGCATAATATCATCAATGGTATCCAGTTTCAACTGTAGGTCTGCCGCCGTTATTTCCAGATTCTGAATGGTTTGCGCCGCAGACGATTCGGTGATATCCATTGCGTTTCTCAGGTCATCGGCACTGCGTACCAGAGATTTGAGCTGTGCTATTTTTTCAAGTCGGAGAAACAGTTCATCAAAATTGACAGGTTTTTCCAGATAATCAACAGCTCCTTTTTTCATGGCATCGACGGCGGTGTCAATGGATGAATGAGCGGTGATGACGATCACCTCGGTCAGGGGATCCTTGTCCTTG
>DRLX01000171.1 GCA_011322715.1 Desulfobulbaceae bacterium | reverse complement strand
GCGACCCGTAATATATGAACAAGCAGAAGTTGACACATCAATAATTACTATATATTAATTATTTATTCTTGATAATGCACGGAAAAAAATTAACATCCCAGATCATTACCGGGGATCACATTGTCGGCAAGTTACAAATTCGAGGAACAAGTTATCCATGGAACCCCTTGTAGACCAGCAACTTCGTATCAGGCCTGGACTATCTCGGATTGACGCCTACGGTGCAACACCCTGCCGCGTTTCGTAGCGCACTTCAATACCTGGTCGTAAAATATCGTCAAACCTGTGCATCTCCCTGCCGTCAAGATAGTAATGCTCTATGATAACAGTTGCCACCTCTCCGGTTGGTACGCTGTTGAGATAATCAATAAACTCATCGATTGTTACATTTGTCTTGCGGTTTGCTCCCTCGCCAAATCCATATATTTTATCAAGCCCCTCCAGCCCCAGGCGCACATCCGCAGGCCCTCCCGGCAGGGCATATTTGATCCAGCAACGCGCATCATCCTTCCTGTCTCCGGGATGATAGTAGCCACCGCAGGTATACTTCCAGCGATATTTTTCCCATTTTCCATCTTTTTTGTACCTGTGCGGATATCCATTGCCGTCAAACCCATATCCATCAAAGGCGAATGCGTAGTACATCCCCTCCCCCTGCAGCCGTTTTTCCATATCAAAGTGAAGCTGCATCTGTGCATTGAAACGCAGGGTCTGGGCCATCGTGGCAATGTCAAGCTTCCATTTGTTCTCCTCTTTTTTGAAAAAATAGGGTGAACAGGTGCGGTATTTGTCATAGGGACGCGCGGCAAGCACAGCATGCTCGTCACCCACATCATAAAGGGTTTCGTAACGTGCCTTGCATGGGGTGATATTGTGTACTTCATGATCCTGATTGATATCCGTCACTGTCCATTTTCTGAAAAAGGCCTTGGTCGCATCGGTGTAGATATCAAGGCCCGGATTTTTATTATGCGCCCTGAGAACATCAAGATACCGCTCCATGACATCCATCGGTGTATCCGCGGCATGGGCTGCGACCTGCGCCCCCTTCTTTGCATCGGGATCAGCAATACCAATATTGGCCTTTGTCTTTGCGCCCCCGCCAATCGACCTGCTTGCCATGGGCGGCACAAACTCCTTGCCGGCTGCCGCTTCCACGGCACGGTCATGCACCAGCTCGGTCGCCATATATACCCCGTCGGCAATCTTGTTCTCCCTGAAATAGGGCACAAATCCCTTACGTTCAATATAGGAGAGAAATGCATCGGTAAAGACCGGCTCAAGCGCCAGGGAAACCTCCAGACGCACCTTGTCCTGCAGGGTGTTGATCACCAGCAGCAGCGCCTTGCCGCTCCTGCTCCGGCTCTCCTTTTGTAATCCGGCAAACTCTTTGTTGGCAAAAATATTGATATCCTCTTCACTGGAAGTGGTCACAATACGAAAATCAATGTCATACTCCTCAAGAAGATTTTCATTGTACTCCTGGTACATTTTCATCAGCTTCTTGTCGGCATGCAGCACATTCGCATCATCAATGATCACATTGGTCCGGGCCGCGGCACGCTCCTGAATACTCTTCTTTTTCCGGTCACAGCCACCTGCTGAAACGAGCACCATTATCAGCAATATAATTACGAACAATCGTCTCATTTATATCTCCAGTTTCAATCTGCTGTGTCCTCTGTCATCAGCCTGAAAATAGGCCTTGGGCCTGAAGCCCACCAGCGAGGCGACAATATTGGCCGGCATATGTCGCAAACAGGCGTTATAGGCCCCAACGGCCTCGTTAAACTGCATCCGGGTAATATTGATGCGGTTCTCTGCCCCTTCTATCTGGGACTGCAGTTGCAAAAACTGCTCTGAGGAGCGAAGCTGCGGGTAGTTTTCCGCCACGGCAAAAAGTCTTGCGGTAGCAGCATCCAGCCGTCCCTGCACTGCTGCTATCTTCCTGATCTGTGCCGCTTCACCCTGGTCTTCATGTAATATTTTTCCCGCTTCCGCCCTGAGCGCTGCAATACGTTCAAAAACCTCTTTTTCGTGGGCCGCATATCGTTTGACAACCTTGACAAGATTGGGCAGCAAATCAACTTTACGCTGCAAATTGCTCTCGACCTGCGACCATGCCGTTTTGGTCCGTTCTTCTTTGGTAACCAACGAGTTGTAGCCGATCATAAACCAGCCGATCATTCCCAGCAGCAAAACGCCCAGTACAATAAACACATACCCTTTTACACTCTTTTCCTGTTGCATGGATTACTCCTTTGTTATTGACACTTGGGCAGGGTTCCTGCCATGGTTGCCAGTGTATAGGGGAATACACCCTGCCTGCGCCGGCACTCTGCCTGAAGCCCGGCATATCCTCGTTGCAGCTCTCCAAGCTCTCTGTCAAGTTCAGCTGTGATCCGCATGGCTGTTTTGGCAGTTTTTCTGTCGTTTTTTGGTCGCGAGGATAAATCCTGCAATCTTGCATGCATTTCTTTCTGGCGCTCTTCCAGCTCGGCAATCAGGATACCGGTAGCGGTCATCTGTTCCTGCAACCGCCACATTTTATTGTAATAATGGTGTATCAAAGCATACAGACCAAGAAATGCGATGGTACAAAACCCCAGCACAAGCAACAGGAATGTATGCGAGCCGCTTACGCCGACACGAACACTGTTGAGCGTCCCGCGTACATCCTCGACCTGGCCGTTATTTTCCGTCACCCCAACCTGTATGGCAAGATAGAAAACAAATATCCCAAAAAGTAACAGACCAAGGGTCTCAAGTGTATAGCGACGCTGTTTTGGCAATGTGGAAAATTTCTGCTGAAGCGACTTCTTCAAAATATCCGCATCATTTTCATCCAATACTCCCTTTGCCTTCAGCGCGGCAATGCGTGCTTCATAGTTCACCGTTGATCTCCCTGATGTATTTGATCCCCTCTTTGTTCCCCATCCGTCCCTCCTCCATAACCCGTAATACGCGCTCTATCTCGGCCTTGTCAGCTTCCTGCATTGCCCGCAGCGAACGGGAAAGCGCCGTAAGACGTTTTTTAAGTGTGGGATAGCTCATATCCAGTGTCAGGCTCATTTCCTTGAGGTTTCCTCCATGGGTAATGAGCGCTTCAGTCAAATCACGCTCCTCTTTGTTTAAACGTGCAAGCCGTGGAAAGAGAAATGATCCGCTGTATTCTGTCTTGCAACCATCACAGGACAGAGATTTTACAGATAAAGTCTCTCCGCAAATTAAACATTTTATCATTTTCTTCTCCATTTTTTAAAATATCTAAAATATTAAATCTAATTTTTTAAAAT
>DRLX01000170.1 GCA_011322715.1 Desulfobulbaceae bacterium | reverse complement strand
TAGACTGATTTGTATCATCATCATGCCAAATTTGCCAACTAACATGATATAGCGTATTTGAATTGAAAGGAATGCTAATGCCACTTAATTCTTGAGTCTCACCTGCATTTAATTTCCAGGAAGGGAATGGTCCTATATGATATAATTTTTCCGTACTAATTGTTCCATATTGCACATGAATTCCGTATTGCACTTTTTTTGCACTCTTCCATGGGTGAGTTCCTACATTCTTAATAATAGGATAAAATGAAATTTTGCCATCATCTTTATTCACTTGATAACACATATCGTATGCAGCTAAATCTCCTGATATTGTAGATTGGCCACATTTTTTAAGTAATTTTTCTCTTTCAAATATTTCTTGTTGTGATCTTTCAAAAGGAGCTTTCATGCAAAAACTAAAATGTGATTGGTAATTACTACTCCATCGATTTCCTGGATAATTACAGTCATTAGTACGGTTTATGTTGCTGGATCGTATAGCGTCAGTAGCATAATTATTACAATAATCAGTTTTATTATTAGGCCTTACGATTCCTGAAGTACAATTCTTTTTCTTTACTGGTGACGGTATACCATTCTTCAGGTAACAGTGCGCCTTAATATCACTAATTTCCACGTAAGTGAATGCTTTACATCTTATATCATTCTTACAAGCTTGAAGACATTGATTTACACCAAATTCAGTTTGTGTAATTATAAAATTGGTATAATCTTTTCCAGGCCTGTCTGTCATTTTTTCCATTTTCGGTGTAAGCCTTTTATTGTAAATGGCACCTGCTACCGTTTTTGCTGCTTGCACCCGATACAGACTGTTTGCCCAATCACCTCCACAGATTTCACTCTTATTTCCGGCGCACGGCATATTGCAGTTGTTGGCCTCTCCGCTCTTCCCATAGCTGTCTCCACAAAAACAGTAACTGCTGTACTGAAGACCTGCATACTGAAAACCTTTTTGCTGACATGTAGTCATACACAGCTCTTTTGTCATATTTGGTGCATGAAAAGAAAACCCTGTAAGATCTCTATTTTTTAGATCTTTGAAGCATCCCATGTAAGATTGATTTCTCTGGGCAATGGCCATATCAGCAATTTTTCCCATATCCAGAACTTTGGTCATTTGGCCAACTGTGACACCCGTGACTACCTGATTTGCCGGTGCTGTTTTGGTGATATTTTTATCCAGATACGCCTGCCGTTTGGCATCTTCGCTGTTGACAATATTTTCCGGCGCCATCATGCACCAGTTATAATGCCCATTTCGGTCGTTACTCCAGGCGGGAGGGACAATACCGGGAAGATTATGTTGTTTGCCCTGGTTATACTGGGCGACAGCCTTGTCGGCATAGGTTGCGCAAAATTGCTCTTTGGTGTTTGCCAGCCCACTGGTTACTCCCGCAGAAAGTATAAAGAGTAAAATCATGACACTTCCGATTGCCATTTTCATGGTTCCGTCTCCTTAAAATATGTGCCGATCTTGTGGCTTAACCAGCGATTAAAATATACTGTGATGCCAGGGTTACAGTATTGTCATATTACCAATACTCTTGAATACTCAGACGATAACAGACGACGGGGTACATATGAGGTACAGATGGGGGAAAATACGGTTTTTTGTCTGTTTTTTTCTGCAACAAATTATTTTGTTCCCGGTCGGGAAGGAAAAAGAGTCGGGTGGATGGACAAGCAAGAATGCTCAGACAATATTTCTCCAACACGCCTGTCCGAAGACAGGCGTGGAGCAGGAAATTCTTGTCCGATCACGGCCGATTAGACCTGGGGAACAAATGAGAAAAAATGTCATCCCCAAACTAATACAAACATCGTAAATTGATGCAGAAAACTGCTCATTTTTGGGGAAACGCAATAGCTTTGTTCCGTAGGAGCCCGCAGGGGCGGGCTCCAGAACAAATATCATTTATCTATAGTCCAACAGTCCAATTTGAATCCAATTGATTGATATCACGTACAAACAGATTCAAGCAGCACTTATTTTTTACGAGGTCTGCATGACGGCAATCAAAAAAATCGCGAACGCTGCTCGTTAAGAACAGGCCTGCCCAGCCTGGACACTCTCCGTCCTTCCGGGATGTGTCAGTCTGTGCCTGCCAGTGCTTACGCGCAGCTCCTGCCTGGCTCACTGACCTGGAGGCAGGGAAAGCCGGAAACCCAGGACGTCGCCGCGATCGCCCGGCGAAAGCCTAGTCCGGATCGCCGCCCGCGCGCCCTCGGCGTAGCCGTCCCAGCAGCCGCCGCGGATCACGCGGTCCGTGCCGGTATCGGGCCCCTGTGGATCAGTACCACTTGCCGTATCACTGTAATATCCTGAATCATACCAGTCCTGGCACCATTCCCAGACATTGCCGGCCATGTCGTATAGACCCCATTTGTTGGCCTGTTTTCTGGCGACAGGTTTAGTGCCGTCACCGTACTGGGTAGTTTTGTTAAAATAATACCAGCCCATGGAATCGAGGTTGGAATTAAAACCAGCACCGGTTATCTGGCCTGGATCAGCTGAGGTGTCATAATTCACCGCGTAGGCCCAGGCTGTTGTGGTTGTGGCACGGGCGGCATACTCCCACTGGGCCTCGGTGGGCAGGCGATAACCGGTGCAGCCAGGATTAATGGTAACACCTGTACATTCCATATCATTACCCGGTATAGGGGAACATCCCGTCAGGGTGTAGCATGCACTGCGTCCTTCAGCAGCTGATAGAGTATTAGCAAAATAGGCGGCCTCAAACCAGTTCACAGTTTCAACAGGATAATTATCGCCGATGTTACTAGCTGCAGGGGTATTGCCAATTACATCCTGCCACTGTTTCTGGGTTACCTCGCTGGTCTGCATGTAAAACGATTTACTCAGCGTTACCTGATGCTCAGGTTGCTCATCAGTATAAGGACCTCCTGGTTCATCATCAGGACTGCCCATGGTAAAAATACCTGCAGGAATAAGGTTGAAAGTCATGCCGATGCTATTGGTATAGGTTTGGGCTGTTGGCGGTAATACCAGTGTACCGGTCACCCCCTTGCCCGCAGCCTTGCTGGAAAAGGTCTTGCCCTTGACCACGTCGGCGGCCGTGGCATTGCCCACCGTGCCGCCAAGGGGAATCACAACCACCCGGTCAGCAGCAGTTGCATACCCGGATAACAGCAACAAGACTCCGGCACATAGTGGGAATGCGCTATATCTTTGTCCTTTTTTCATGTGACCTCCTTTTCTTTTCCCCTTTAAATAACGAGGCTCTGAACAGGGGGTCAAGTCTACTCTTGGATTTTGTCCGGGGAGCGGGTGGCATGGTTTCCCGTGGGCAGCCGTAAAAGGCCAAAAGCAGACTTGCCCCCCCCTTTGTGATCCCCTTTTGACCCAATGGGCCACAATAGTGTATGCAGCCCATGTGTATTTTTCCTTCAATAGGTCAAATTCAATCCTTTTTCCGCTTTGCGGCAATCAAGCCGACAAGTCCGGTGCCGAAAAGCAGTAGAGTGGCGGGCTCCGGGACAGGTGCTGCCGTTGCTGCTCCTACGGTAAAGCCATGATGATATTCAGCATCTGGATTGTCCCAGGAAATAGAGGTTACTGCCCCACTGAACTGAATAACCCCGCATCCCTCATAACCGGACAAGGTCGTGCCGTTAATGACAAAGGATC
>DRLX01000169.1 GCA_011322715.1 Desulfobulbaceae bacterium | reverse complement strand
TTCTGCTGTTTTTTCTTTCTTCAATCATCGGCCTTTGGCCGGGGAGGGACCACCATGACTCTTGTTGTTTCATCACCTGCTTTTGCCGACGGGCAATCCATTCCCGTCCGTTACACCTGTGAAGGAGAGGACATTTCACCGCCGTTGCAGTTTACAGGCATACCGGAAGGTACCGCAAGTCTGGCCCTGATTGTGGATGACCCGGACGCGCCTGACCCTGCAGCCCCGAAAATGACCTGGGTCCACTGGCTGCTGTATAATCTGCCGCCTGATACCTCCGGGCTTCCCGAAGCTGTGACGGCCTTTCCACCGGGAACCGAATTGGGGACAAATGATTTTGGCCGCACCCGCTATGGCGGGCCCTGTCCACCTATCGGGGAACATCGATACAGGTTCAAACTCTATGCCCTGGACACCATGCTGCCCGATCTGGGCCGACCCGACAAAGAGGCTTTGCTCCGTGCCATGGACGGCCACATTCTTGAGCAGGCATTGTTGATCGGCCTGTATCAGAAGAGAAAATGAATATGCCCGGGATGAGGTGAGTCATGGATGGGATGAGCGGAAAATTATATGATATTGCCGGGCTCAGGCAACAGACCGGCGTTTTTGCCGATAGAAGGGATGCGGGCAGATTTTAGCATTTTCGGAAAAATTTTTACCGAAAAAGAGGGGAAAAATGACCGGGAAACGCGCCGAGGAAATGTTGCGAAAGATTGACCTGGATTGCCGAACCACAAGCTCCTACACGGGAATATCCGCATTCGCGCCCGAGGTCATGCGGGCCATGGCCGAGGTGCCGAGAGAGGCCTTTGTGCCGGATGAACTCAAGCCCTGGGCCTATGAGAACAGACCCCTGCCCATTGGTAATGGTCAAACCATTTCGCAGCCCTATATTGTTGCCCTGATGACGGACCTGCTCCGTCCGGGCAAGGATGACGTTATGTTGGAAGTGGGGGCCGGGTCAGGCTATCAGGCGGCAGTGCTTGCACAGCTTGTGAAGAAACTCTATACCCTGGAGATTGTTCCGACCCTGGCGAAAAATGCCGCCTCTCTTCTTGAAAAACTCGGGTATACAAATGTTGAGGTCAGCCAGGGCGACGCAACACGGGGATGGCCGGAACATGCCCCCTTTGATGGAATTATCGTCACGGCGGCAGCCGAGCAGGTACCTCCGGCGCTGGTTGAGCAGTTGAAGCCCGGCGGCAGGTTGGTCATCCCGGTTGGAGCTTCCCACAGGCCCCAGGAACTGCTGCTGATTCAAAAAGACGACAAAGGCCGACTGAGCAGGAAAAATATCCTGCCCGTGGCCTTTGTCCCATTCACCAGCACTGAAGGGCAAGCGAAAAATAATCGGGTGTAATCTCCGGCGACCGGTTTGTTTAACCCGTATATTTCACAAGCGATCTACTGCAAGGCCTGAAAACACCATGCCTGCTACGTCACAGCGCAACAAGGATTCCTCGAAATATTTCAATATGTCTGCGGTCCTTTTTGCGCTATTCCTTGCATCCATGGCCTTTTCAGGCCTTTCGCGACGACCTTTGTGAAATATGCGGGTTAATCGCGCTGCCAGACGACCCGTATCGTCTTTTCTCCATCACCGTAGGTAATCGAGAGGTCGCCCTGATAGGCGTGGACAAGCGCTTCTCCCAACCGGCGGGCAATGTGGATTCCGGTGGTGGTGACCATGGTTTTTTCCCCGTCCTTCTCAATGGCCATTATCCGTTCCATGGGATGTTCCTCTTTTTCGATTTTCTCTTCATTGTTGAGCAGGCCAAGTATTTCTTCCCTGTGCTGAGCAAAGAAGGAGCCGTTGATTTCAAGAAATCCCGCCGGATATTTGTCTTTAATTCGACGACAGGCGGGACAGATCACCTCATTGGCCTGGACAGGCGCGTCCTTCCAGCTCCAGCGGCCCCCTGTGAACACTGCGCCGCAGACGGTACAGACCGTTCCCTCCGGCCATTTTTTGGCTTCCCGATAGGTATCATGTTCTTTTTCGACAATAAGTCTGTCACGTCGTCCGTACGATCCCTTATCCATGGTTGACCTCCAACTCTTTATTTTCAGGGAACAATAAATTTCAGGAAACAAGAAAAATTTTGAAACCCTTCAAAAAGATCTTATTGTCTCTACTATAGGCATAAAAATCATTTTTTCCAGAGTGGGGAGGACAGGTATCATGAAAGAGGCAATGTTCTATGATTCCAGTAAGAATAATGAGGTGATATGTCAACTGTGCAACCATCACTGTCACATAAAAGATGGAAAACGCGGTCTCTGCGGGGTGCGTGAAAACAGGGACGGCAAGCTGTACAGCCTGGTATACGGCAAGTTGATCGCGGAAAATATCGATCCCATTGAAAAAAAACCGCTGTTCAATTTTCTGCCCGCAAGCACCGCCTATTCCATCTCAACCGTCGGTTGCAATTTTCGCTGCCTGCATTGCCAGAATTACGATATTTCACAATATCCCCATGCGCACAATGGTGAGATTACAGGCAGGGAACGAACAGCGGAGGCGGTGGTGGAAGATGCGGCCCGGACCGGATGCGCGAGCGTCTGTTATACCTATGTGGAGCCGACAATTTTTTATGAATTTGCCCATGACTGTTCCGTGATAGCCCACGAGCGGGGACTGAAGAACGTCTTTGTCAGTAACGGCTACATGACACCGGAGGTTACCCGACATCTGGCGCCGGTTCTTGATGGGATCAATATTGATATCAAGGCATTCACCGATGATTTTTATAAAAAAGTCTGCAAGGCGCATCTGCAGCCGGTACTTGATAACGTCAGTCTCATGCATGAACTGGGAGTCTGGGTGGAGGTAACGACCCTTATTATTCCGGGCCTCAACGATTCACCTGAAGAGCTGCGCCAAATTGCCCGGTTTGTCAAATCGGTTTCACCCGACATCCCCTGGCATGTGACGGCCTTTTATCCGACCTACAAAATGACGGACCGGCAGCCGACGCCGGTGGAAACCCTGCGGGAAGCACGAAAAATCGGTCTTGACGAGGGGCTTAACTACGTCTATGAGGGCAATATTCCAGGTGAGGGTGGAGAAAATACCTACTGTCCGGGATGCGGGGAGGAGCTGATCAGCCGCTATGGATTCAGCATCAGGAAGAATACATTAAGCGACGGCCGCTGCGCAAAATGTGGTCAACGGGCAGCCGGTGTCTGGAGTTAGGACAGTAGAATCAGACAGACAATCATGGAATTGATCAAAACGGCCATGGCCGCATTACCCTGATGACCCTGTCGCCTCAAGCAGAGTTATGACGTCGACCAGCCCGTGATCAGAGGAATATTTCCATGCAGCAGATAATCAGCACTGAAAACAAACCGATCAAGCTCTGGCTCAAAGATATTGACAGCGGGGCAATGGAGCAGGCAAAAAATATTGCCAACCTGCCCTTTGTTCACAGTCACATTGCTATTATGCCAGATGCCCACCAGGGTTACGGTATGCCCATCGGCGGGGTTATGGCCACCGATGGAGTGGTTGTTCCCAATGCGGTCGGGGTGGACATCGGCTGCGGCATGTGCGCCCAAAGGACCTCGCTGTCTTCTTTAGAAAACAGGCAACTCAAGGGGATTATGGACCTTATCCGAAAAAACGTGCCCGTGGGCTTTAAGCATCACAAGAAACCACAGGATTCCCGCCTGATGCCCAAACCGGAGAAGCAGGGAGTAAGGGTTGCCGATCTGCCGATTGTTTCCAGTGAATATCACAATGCCCTGACCCAGCTTGGCACCCTGGGCGGCGGTAATCATTTCATTGAAATCCAGAAGGGCAGCGACGGCTTTATCTGGATAATGATCCATTCCGGCTCCAGGAATCTGGGATATCGGGTCGCCAACTTCTATAATAAACTTGCCATAGCCAGGGCGGAAAGTTTCGGG
>DRLX01000168.1 GCA_011322715.1 Desulfobulbaceae bacterium | reverse complement strand
GATACACACTGGAGGATCTTGATCGTCTCATTATAAATATTCGTCGGTATCTCCCCGAATGTGCACTTCGTTCGACTCTATTGGTCGGGTTTCCCGGTGAAACGGAAAAGGACGTTTCATTGTTGATTGACTTTCTTGAGCGTTGGAATCTTGACCATGTGGGTGTCTTTCAATATCAGGATGAACCGGGATGTGCTGCCTATCTGCTTGCGAATAAGGTTGCTCCGGAGGAAAAAAAGGAGCGGTATGACAGGGTGATGAAAATCCAGGCCGGAATCAGCGCCGATAACATTAAACGGCTCGTCGGCAGGGTAGAACCGGTGTTGGTTGAAGGGGTCAGCTCAGAGACGGAACTTTTACTTGAGGGGAGGACCCGCTTCCAAGCCCCTGATATTGACGGATGTGTTTATATTGCTGATGGCAGGGCAAATCCGGGTGATATTGTTCCGGTCCGGATTACCCAGGCTCATACATACGATCTGGTAGGAGAAATAATCCGGGAGTAAACGTATCCATGTGTGTTCCCCTTTCAAAGTTTACCGGTATAATAAAAAGGAGAAGGCACACCGGCATTGCTTCATGGAAACCGGCTTGAGGTGGCATCTTTGCCGCCTGTGTGTTTGCTTATTTCGTACGGTTCCTGTTAACCCGTTCACGCAGGTCTTTACCGACTTTAAAGAAAGGGAGTTTCTTTGGGGCGACCTTAATCTTTTCCCCGGTTTTTGGATTTCTGCCGGTATAGGAATCATACTTCTTGACTACAAAAGAACCGAAGCCTCTGATCTCAATAGAATCCCCCTTTGCCAGGGCATCACTCATGGTATCGATAATGGTGTTGGTAATCGATGCAGCCTCTCGAACAGGTAGCTGCATTTTTTCCGCCAAGGCTTCAATCAGTTCTGATTTGTTCATGCTGTTCTCCCTCACGCAGCAAGTTTGGAAACCGGTCTGTCAGGTTCCTTCTGGATGAACGCTTCAATATTTTTTTCACTATGAAGATTTAATCAGGTATGTTTTTGATTGTAAAGGGAATTTTTCCGGAAAAAATTTTTTTTAGATCTTTTTCAGCCAAATATTGATGCCGGCCGCTGCGTAATTGACCTAGTCTGAGGTCTCCATACGCTGTTCTTTTCAGCCTTTTCACCGGATGACCGATTGCCGAAAACATTTTTCTCACCTGTCGCTTTTTTCCCTCATGAAGAATGATTTCAAGGAGGATTTTTGGTTTCTTGGGAGAAAGAAGGCGAATCTTTGCCGGCAGGGTTTTCACGCCATCGATAAAAATTCCCTGTTCGAGTTGGTGCAGCAGGGCAGGGGTCGGCGCCTTTTCCACTGTTACTTCATAGGTTTTTGCGACCCCGTAACGGGGATGGAGAATATAGTTGGTGAGACGGCCGTCATTTGTTAACAGCAATGCGCCTTCGGAATTAAGATCAAGTCGGCCCACTGGAAATATACGTTTATCAATACCCGGGAGCAGATCGGTAACAATGGGCCTGCCTTGGGGATCGGATAAGGTGGTCACATAGCCGGTTGGTTTGTTCAAAAGGATATAGACTTTTTCTTCACAGGTAATGGGCTTGCCGTCAAAGGTAATCCGTACCCTGTCGGGATCGGCCTTGTATCCCATCAAGGTAATACGATCACCATTGATCTGCACTCTTCCCGCTTTGATATATTCCTCGCATTTTCTTCTGGACCCTATCCCGGCCCGGGCAAGAATTTTCTGTAATCTCTCTTCCATTGGCAATAGTTTTTCAGTCCCAAGTCAATTTTTTTTTCAAAGATGGCTAAGTAAAAACATAGATATACAGGTAAGCGTAGACTCCGAGGAGTAGTGTTCCGGGGCGGGTCTCAACTATACAGGTAGTATGTTGTGAGTCGCCCCGGGACACACGACGCAGTAGATTGAAGTTTTTACGACGCCATCAATTTTGGTTCGTTGATCTTCCGTAAGAGACAGTACAGAGCAATATCTATCGCAGGCGTGCCGGTATCATTGCTGTAAATTTTTCATCGACAAGGGCTTTGGTGTCGGGATCAACTTCAAGGACGTCCGTATACCAGGGTTTCATCCGGCAATCAAAAACAATCGGCGGCGCAAGGCCGACGTGGAAACGTTTTGTGGTCTCGGCGGCACCGTGAATGTCGGCTGCCGGTTCAAAGCGGGTGAAAAAGGTCCAGAGAAATTCCTGCAGATTGAGGGTCGCCTCCCTGCTGGAATCAACCAGCAGGATAACCGGCCAGCTATCGACACCCTGGTGCGCTGCCAGTTCAGCCGCCTGTTTCGGGGCATCCGCATACGGTCTTCCCTGGACGACCAACGTGCCCGGAAGATAACAAACCGGCCGCGTACAGCCGGTGGGAAGGGATCCGCTAAATTCAGTCGGTAGTTCCCGTCGTTTGTCGCCAAGGCCCATCATCATGGCCTTTGAGCCCTTGTTCACGGAAGGGCCGGTGTAATCCAGGGTGTCCTGGGAGACGTTGGCAAAGACGAAGAGGTCCCGGTTCCATTGGATCCGTTCAAGGATGTGCTGCCAGAGTGTTGGAAAGTCGGCGACATCAATACTGCCATCGGTCAGCAGCAGGAATTTGGTCAGGGAGAGCTGACCCTCGCCAAGGATTCGCAGGCCGGATGCAAAGGCCTCCCTTGGATAACGGTTGACGACCCGGGCGGCGGCAAGGCAGTGGAAGCCGGTTTCACCAAAGGTTTTCAGCCGGCGTACGCCGGTCATGACCAGGGGAAAGAGAGGAGAGAGGAGCTCCTGGAGAAAATCGCCGATAAAGTAATCTTCCTGTTTTGGTCGACCGACCACGGTGGCGGGATAAATAGCGTTTTTACGATGATAGAGATGGCTGGTCTGGAAAACAGGATACTCGTGTTGCAGAGAGTTGTACCCGTAATGATCACCAAATGGGCCCTCCGGTCTACGTACTTTCGGTGGTACCATTCCCTTGACGGCAAATTCGGCCTCGGCAACAAGCCGGTGCCCGCCCTCCGGGTCTTTGACCATGGCCAGCTTTTTTCCCTGCAGCAGCGAGGCGAGCATGAGCTCAGGGATATTTTCCGGCAGCGGCGCAATGGCCGCCAGCATCAGTGCCGGGGGGCCACCGATATACAGGGTCATGGGCAGGGATTGGTTTTTCTGCTCCGCCGCGTGATAATGGAAACCGCCACCCTTGTGAATCTGCCAGTGGATACCGGTTGTGGTGTCGTCATAGCGCTGGATACGATACATGCCCAGGTTATGGCCGAGGCCGTCCGGGTGTTCGGTATAGACAAGGGGCAGGGTGACAAAGGCGCCGCCGTCCGAATGCCAGGAGGTGAGCAGAGGCAGCTCGCCAAGTCGGGTCGGTTGTTGCCGACATTCCATGACCGGTGCTTTTGTAACGGTTTTCAGGCCGACTTTCATTCCCTGCATCAGCAGTGGTCGCGCCTGCCAGAGCGTTGACAACTTCGGCGGCATGATCTGTTCCGCTAGGTTGACCAATTGGCGGACAAAATCAAGGGGACGGTTGCCGAATGCAAGCTCCAGCCGTTTATTGGTGCCGAACAAATTGGTGACCACCGGAAAGGTTGATCCCTTGACCCTGGTGAAGAGCAGGGCCGGACCCTGGCGGGCAATAATCCTGCGGTGGATTTCGGCAATCTCCAGGTGGGGATCAACCTCCGTATCAATGACCAGCAGTTGGTCGTTCTTTTTCAGGATGTCGAGGAAATCACGGAGATTAAGAATCTGTGGCATGGTGTTGGTTGCTCCGGCCGGGAAAGGCGCTGATCAGTGATGATGGTCCATGTCGCCAAGAAACAGCTCGTGGTACTCCCGTTCCTTCAGGTGGTTGCGCATGAGTGTGGTCAGCAGGTGAACGGTTTGTTCTATTTCTTTGTCGTCAAGCCGGGGCACAAGGATTTCCAGCAGCTGCTTTCTGCTGAAAAGCTGGAGAAAGAGGACGAGGGATTGCTCATCGGTTGCCCGGTCCAGGCCGAAACAAATTTCATCCGCCGGCAGGGGAGTTGTCGCCATAATCGTTAATCTCTCATGATTTTCCAGCATACCTTACGGTTGCGTGGCCCATCGTATTC
>DRLX01000167.1 GCA_011322715.1 Desulfobulbaceae bacterium | reverse complement strand
CCGGCCGACCAGGACCAGACCGATACAACGCATTCTCTTTATTGAGCTCTCTGAAATGGGTTCGACCATTTTGGTTGATCCGGCCCTGCAAAAGGCAAAAAAAGAGTTTGATGCCGAACTCTTTTTCCTCATATTTGCAAAAAATAAGGGCAGCCTTGGCCTGACGGCAACCATTGCCCCGGAAAATATCCGCACCCTACGGGAAAACAACCTGTTTCTCCTTATTCTGGATACGGTGACTTTTTTCTTCTGGTGTCGAAAAAAAAGGATAGACACTGTTGTTGACCTTGAACTCTTCTCCAGATTTACAGCGCTTCTGTCCGGGCTTTCCGGCTGTTGCCGAAGGGTTGGTTTTTACGCCTTTCACAATGAGGGGTTATATCGGGGTGAACTGTTGACCCATCGTATCGCTTACAACCCCCATATCCATATTGCAAAAAATTTTATCGCCATGATCAATGCCCTTCTCTCTGAAGAGAAAGAAGTCCCCTACTCCAAAAAGCGGGTAGAGGATAGTGAGCTCATCCTGCCGCAATACAGATGCCCGCCCGGTGAAGCGGACCGCATGCGCAAACTGCTTACAGAATACACGGGCAGCATCATTGATAAGCAGGCGCATCTGGTGCTGATCAATCCTAATGCCAGTGAACTGCTGCCGCAACGGCGATGGATGCGGTCTCGCTATGAAATATTGATAGAGAAAATTCTCGCCCACCGGCAAGACGTACTGGTCTTGATTACCGGCGCGCCGGGAGAACGTGACGAGGCAGCGGAGATGTGCGCACGGATTGGTTCAGACAGGTGTCTTAACTGTGCCGGTGCGTTGAAACTTGCAGAGCTGCCGATATTATATTCCATGGCCGCCCTGATGGTAACCAATGATTCCGGGCCCGGCCATTTCTCCGCCATTACTCCCCTGCCCACATTTGTCCTTTTTGGTCCGGAAACACCGGCCCTGTATGGTTCTCTGGGGAATTCCACCCCGATCTTTGCCGGGCTTGCCTGCTCGCCCTGCGTCAGTGCGGCCAACCACCGGAAAACACCCTGCACCGACAATAAATGTCTGCAGGCAATAACAGTCGAGCAGGTCTTTTCCGCCGTCCGACCGGTCCTGGATGCGCTCCCTTCAGCAAGTGGACAGCAGGAAAAATGATGACAACGGCTTTCTCCCTTTTCAACCTCTTTTTGCCCCATAGTTGAAAATGCAGACGACAAAACAGTGGAACTGCATGATTGCCTCATGGCTGGTAATCACTATTGCCCTGGTCATCCGGCTCTATATCAGCAGTCGGTTTCTTTTGGATCCGGATGAGGCAAACTACTGGCAATGGTCCAGATACCTCGCCCTGGGGTATCATGATCATCCTCCCATGATCGCCTGGACCATTCGACTGGCAACCGAGATCTTCGGACAGAATGAATTTGCCGTCCGCTTGCCGACCGTTCTTGGCCTTGGTGTTACTTCAATCTATATCTTTCTTTTTGGTGCCCGCTGGTTTTCCTGTCGATGCGGATTTCATGCCGTTCTTCTTGTCCAGGGCATTTTACTGTTTAACGGTTCCGCCCTCATTGCCACCCCGGACGGCCTGCTTCTTCCCTGCTGGGCAGCGGCCTGTTATCACAGCGCCATGGCTTTGAGTCACCGCTCGCCAGGCCACTGGCTTGTCTGCGGTATCTGGTTCGGCCTGGGGTTGTTGTCCAAATATACCATGTTACTCTTTCTGCCTTCCCTGTTTTTCTGCATGCTCGCTACCCCATTTTACCGCAAACAACTGGCAACTCTCCAGCCCTGGCTTGGGTTGGTGCTTGGATTTGCCTGTTTTACGCCGGTGTTGCTCTGGAACGCCGACAACGGATGGGCCACCTTTCGACACGTTCTGTATCAGGGTGGCATGGGAAAATCGAATTTCCTCACCATCCGCTATATTGGTGATTTTCTCGGCACCCAGGCCCTGCTGCTCTCACCTCTTGTCTTTGTCATGCTGCTTACGGCATGGTTTGGCCGCATTGATTCCAATCGTCTTAAACCGGCTGATGTGTCTTTTCTCCGCTGGATGTCAGCGACCACCTTTGTCGTTTTTCTTGCCCTCTCTTTGCATGTGCGGGTCTACGGCAACTGGGCCGCTCCGGCCTACATTACCGCCATTGTTCTCCTGGCCGCCCTGTACAGCCCCGGTCGTGTCGGCACCCGGCCCCGCTCCACCATGTTCTGGAATTTGAGCATTGTTACGGCTTATGCCATGACGATTCCCCTGCTCCTGCAGCTCGTCTACCCGGTATTGCCGCTGCCGATTAAACTTGACCGCATCGCCAGGGAAACAACAGGCTGGGACCAGTTGGCCCGGAGAGTTGATCAGGCATTGCGCACCATGCCTAATCCGAAAAATACCTTTGTCTTTGGCCTCAGATACCAGTTGGCAAGTGAGCTGGCCTTTTATATGCCGGGCCGGCCGAAAACCGTATCCATCAACAGGTGGGCGCGACCCAATGTATATGACTACTGGTTTGATGATGGTATGCTGCGGGGCAAAGATGCGGTCGGTATCTATGAATGGAAGGGAATGGCCGAGCAGCTTGCCGGGCTGTTTGAGCGGATTGATCCTCCGCAGGAGATAACAATATACAGAAAATCACCATGGCTCGGCAGACAGCTCGTCCACCATCTCTACCTTATCCGGGGATATGGATTCAAGGGCGGCCTGCGTTGGCAGCCGAGGACAAAGGATGATATACGGGTAACACCGGAGGTCACCTCTGAAGGTTAAGGGGCCTTGACAACCATAAAAAAGACATAGGGACAAGCGGAGAAGAGATTACCTCCTTTGAACCCGGAAAACAACGCCATAGGACCGGTTATCCTTTTCAACAATTTTTCCACCGGATTGTCTAATAATCGGTTCTATTTTCCCGGCCATTACCAGGTCACAGATAAAGCGAAAAGACTCTCCGGGATGTATCCTGTTCAAACGTGTCCGCACGTCTTGCAGGCCCCATCAGCAATCACGCCGATAGTCGATATCAATTCGTATTCGTTTTCTCATTTTCTCATTGGCCCGATTTTTTTCGTTTGGCGATTTTTTTCTTTCGTTTCTTTTTGGAAAGCCGACGTGCCTCGGCCAGACGATCAGCCGCCAGTTCGATGAGTTGTTCCTGCGAACTGCGTTGATCGTTCTTACCGCTCGGCTGCAACTGGATATAGGTGCCGTCCGGCTGCATCTCCCAGGCTCCGCGATGATCATTGAGCTGGACATCAAGAATCTTGCGCAGTTCTCGCTGCAGGGGTTTGGGCTCAACAGGTGTGACCACCTCGACCCTGTCTTCAAGATTTCGCTTCATAATATCAGCAGAACCGATAAAGTATTCCTCATCACCGTTATTCTTGAAATAATAGATACGACTGTGCTCAAGGAAACGACCAACAATGGAGATGATGCGGATATTTTCGGAAAGTCCTTCAATTCCAGGCCTGAGCCTGCAGGTATCGCGGACTATGAGGTCCACGTGCACACCTGCCTGGGATGCCTTGTACAGGGCTTTGGTGATATCCTTGTCTTCCAGGGCATTGGTTTTAAACTGGATGAGACCGTCCTTCCCCTTTTCCTGATAAGCGATTTCTCTGTCAATTCTGCTGAGCAATCCTTTTTTCAAGATTTTGGGTGAAGGCAACAGCTTTTTATATTTTCTGGCCGGAGCATAGCCCATGGTCAGGTAGTTAAAGAGTTCCGTTAGGTCCTTGCCGATATTGGCGTCACAGGTCAGCAGGCCAAGATCACTGTAAATACGGGCGGTACCGGCATGGTAGTTGCCGGTACCGATATGGGCATAGCGTTTCAGGCCGTTAAAATCCCTGCGAATAACGAAAATCACCTTGGAATGGGTTTTCAGCCCGACAACACCGTAGGTGACATGGACACCGGCCTGTTCCAGGTAGCCGGCCCAGTGAATATTTGCCGATTCGTCAAAACGCGCCTTCAGCTCTACCACCACCGCCACCTGCTTGCCGTTCTGGGCGGCATCAAGCAGGTATTGAATGACCCGGGAATCGGACGAGGTCCGGTACAGGGTCATTTTGATGGCCAGCACCTTGGGATCGGTACTCGCCTCTTTGAGAAACCGCTCCACCGACGACTCAAAAGATTCATAGGGATGCTGAAGGAGAATCGCGCCCTCTTCACGGATGAGATGAAAAATATTGGGCGAATCACCGGCCAGCCGGTAATGGTCAAAGGGCTGGTGGGGCGGATAGTGGAGGTCCGGCCGATCAATGGAGGCAATCTGAAAAAGGTCCCTTTTGG
>DRLX01000166.1 GCA_011322715.1 Desulfobulbaceae bacterium | reverse complement strand
CTCTGCCAAAGAACCGGCCGGTCTTTTCTTCTTTATGCTCTGCTGGTTTGCGACAACAATCGCCACCACCCTGCCCTCGCACTTCGGACTCCTGCAACCGGAAATAATCTCACTGAGTTTTTTCGCCATCACCCTGTCCAACTGGCTGGCCTTTGCCGGCTTTGCCCATTTCACCTGCCGGTTTCCCCGCGAAAGGGACTTATGCGCCAAAAAGCCATGGCTGGTAATATTTCTTTATGGAATGCCGCCACTCCTTGCCCTTGTACCGACCCTGTATTTTGCGGGAATGACCCGTGCCTTTTTCAGTGATTTACAGCGATTTCGCAATATTGCCCTTCCTTTTATCATTCTGGGATCTTTCGGCAAGCATTGTATTGATCTCAAGCATCTCAAATCTCCTTTTGCAAAAAACCAGGTCAAACTCACTTTGGCTGCCTACTGGATCAGCTTTGCCCCCTATTTCTTTTTCTACTTGCTGCCAAATCTTTTCTATGACCAACCGCTTATTTCTTTTCGTATCGTTCTTCTGGCCGCCACCATTCTGCCTGCAGCCTACCTGGTTGCCCTGCTCCGTTATCGATTGCTCGGGGTTGATCGGCTCATCAGCCGCATCCTTTCCTATTTTATTACCATCTCCCTGCTAAGCCTCTGCTACGGGTTTCTACTGGCCCTGATCAAGCGATGGTTTTTCGGCCGGCAAATCCTCTCTGAAGAATTTTTTCTACTCTTTCTCCTCGCCATAGCCCTTACCCTCAATCCCCTGGTCAATCGATTGCAAAAGCTTATTGACCATGCTTTTTTCAGATATCGATCAAACGATAATGTTCTCCTGTATACATTCAGCCAGAAACTGGCGGCCACCCTGAATTTTGACGACCTGATCTCCCTGATCATCGATGAGCTGCCGCAGCAACTCCAGCTCACGAAAAGCGGGCTGTTACAGCTGGAAGACCACCACCGCCGCCTGTATCCGGAAACCATCTCGCTGAATGCTCTCCTGCAGCCGGAAAGCAGAATCATCGAGCAATTCAACAAAGGCGTCCAAGCCTTCTTCAGCCAGGAAGAACAGGATGACGGACCACTCAATATTGAGCTGAGCAACCTGCAACAGGCGGGATTCACTCTTGCCCTGCCGCTCAGGGGGAACTCTTTGAGCTTAAGCGGAATTCTTCTGCTTGGTCCGCGCAAGGACGGAGGGCTTTTCCGGGAAGACGATATTCGATTGCTGGCCACTCTGGCCAACCAGATCACTATTGCCCTGAAAAACAGCCTCCATTACACGTCGATGATTAAGAGTAAGCAGCAGCTTGAAATCCTGTTTTCCAAAGTCGTCCAGACCGAAAAAATGGCGGCGCTTGGCGAGATGAGCGCCACCCTGGCCCATGAAATAAAAAACCCGCTCGGCATTATCCGCAGTTCAGCCCAGTACCTTGCCGAGTCCAAACGATCAGACGAAATCACCCGAGAAATGCTGGCCTATATCATTGATGAGGTTGACGGGTTAAATGTCATTCTCTCCAACATCCTTGGCCTGGCAAAATTCAAAGAACCGAATATCCACCCAATTGATCTGCAGAAAGAATTGCCGCTGCTCTGTGACCAATGGCGACACTCCGATGATCACAACCGGGACATCCGCCTTCACTGCGAGGTGGACCGACAACTACCGCTTTTCTATGGTGATCTGCAGCAAATTCGCCAGGTACTGCTGAACCTGCTCCGCAACAGTGAAGACGCCCTGGCCGGGCCGGGAAATATTTATTTGGAGATACAAAAAGAGGGAGAATTCGTTCTCATCAGGGTTGCCGATGACGGGCCGGGCATTGCCGAGGAACATATGGATGAGCTGTTCGGGAAATTTTTCACAACCAGGGAAGACGGACTCGGGCTGGGGCTGACGGTCTGCCGACAGATTATCCAGGCGCATCACGGCACCATTATCATGGACAACGCTAAAAATGGCGGGGCCGAGGTATGCATCCGATTACCCTTGCAACCGGGAACCATTCCGCAACCTGACATAAATAACAAAATATACGATGAATGCGCGAATACTGATACTTGACGATGAACCCCGGATGTGCCGTCTGCTGGAACTGGTCCTGAAAGAACAGGGGTATACCATCCAAACGGCTGCCGATGGAGAAGAAGGTGTCATTTTATGGAAAAATTGGCTGCCTGATCTGGTTATCAGCGACCTGAAAATGCCGAGAATGGACGGCCTTGAAGTGTTGCGTTACCGCAATGGTCATTTCCCGGAGACGCCCTTTATCCTTCTCACTGCCTTCGGCACCGTCAAAACAGCGGTGGCGGCCATGAAAGAAGGTGCCTTTGATTATCTCACCAAACCCGTGGATCATACACAATTACGCGACCTGGTGGCAAGGGCGCTGGAAGAATATGGGCCGGGCCGGAGCCAACGGATGATCGGCAACTCGGCGGCCATGCATGCCTTGCACAAAGAAATTTCCCTGGCCGCATCCACCGACAGTTCGGTGCTGATTATCGGAGAATCAGGCACCGGCAAGGAACTGGCGGCACGGGCCGTGCATGATGGTTATGGAGGGGAAAAATCTCCGTTTGTCCGGGTCAACTGCCCGGCTATTCCGGCTGAGCTGTTGGAAAGTGAACTGTTCGGACATAAACAGGGGGCCTTTACCGGGGCCACAAAAGACAGAAGGGGGGCCTTTGCCGCCGCCGACGGCGGCACCCTGTTTCTTGATGAAATAGGCGATCTGCCCTTGTCCCTGCAGCCCAAACTGTTACACGCCGTAGAGCAGAAACTGATCACACCTGTGGGGACAACCACTCCAAAAAAAATTCAGGTAAAAATCATCACCGCCACCAATCGCAATCTGGAAGCAATGATCAGCGATGACCTGTTCAGGCAGGACCTCTTTTATCGTCTCAACACCCTGACCCTGCGCCTGCCTCCTCTGCGGGAACATAAGGAAGATATCGAGGAGCTGGCCCTTTTTTTTATAGAACAGTTCCGAAAAAAAAACGGCGGCCCGGCAATCCGGCCCACCCCGGATACCCTTGCCCGCATGAGATCCTATGACTGGCCGGGCAATATCCGTGAACTGGGCAATGTCATTGAACGGGGTTGCCTACGTGCTGAAAACGGGGTTTTCACCGAGGAAATGCTCCCGAAAAAAATGATCGCAGCCAACAAAGACGCAAACACTGACCCGGCAACAACCGCTCCCCTTGATCTCATCGGCCGGGAACGTGAACTGATTGAGCAGGCGCTTGAGCAGTGTTACTGGAACCAGACCAGGGCGGCCCGGAAACTGGGCATCACCCGCAACACCCTGCGCTATCGCATGAAGAAATTCGGAATCAAAAGGGAAGAAAAATGACGAAAATTCCTTTGAATGTAATCCGACAAAAGAATATTTACTTTTTGCCGGAAAGAATTGCCGGCAAAAATAAATCCCAAAAGGAACCCTGTCCGATACCTGAAGTTGCATTTCGATCTATTGCCCAAAGTTCCATAGAATTTACTCGAAAAAATAAATGCGATGGCGTAACAACAAATTCATCCGGCTGCGAACCATCCGAACCGGGAACAATATCTTTGACCAAAACAGTTCCGTCGGCAGTACCATCACTTTTCCAAAGCTCTGAACCTGTCCGACCGTCGTTGGCGGCAAAATAAAGAGACGCCCCGACTTTTGTCAACCCTCTAGGATAGTCAAAGAAGCCATCTTTTCGACCGGGATAAATATCTTTTAACAAATGGGTACCGGAAGCGGTCCCATCGCTGACCCATACTTCTACCTGATGCACTTGATCACCGGCCACAAAAAACAATTTGTCACCAACAACTGTCAACTGGCCGGGGATATAGTTTCCATACCAATCAGGATGGCCATACACTTTACTCGTTCCTTCCGGGGTTCCATCGGTAGACCATAATGCATAATTTTTCAGAGATGGATTATCCGGATTATAAGAATCAGCTGCGATAAAATATACCTTTCCCTCAAACAGGACCAAATTTTCGGGATCAGAACTGTTAGCAACTCCGTCCTTCGTTCCTGGAAAGATGTCTTTAAGTAACAGGGTTCCATCATTAGAGCCATTAACCAAGCCTTTGCTTATCCATAATTCTCGGCCAGCGCTGTCTGTAAAGGCAGAAAACAGAAATTTATCCCCAAAGTTTATAAAATGGGAAGGAGCTGAATGGGATTCCTGTCCCCCGGGATTAATATCATCAAAGATGTACGTTCCAACATTGGTGCCGTCGGAAACCCACAACTCCGACCCATGGGTTCCATTATCGGCAGCAAAATAAAGATGATCCTGAAATTCAAAATCAGGGGCGGCACCAGAACCCTGTTCATATTGCTCCTCCGGGTGAATATTTTTCACCATTGCCGTTCCCTGTGCGATGCCATCGGATCTCCATAACTCCCAGCTGTAAACAGGGTCAAAGGCGGAAAAAAAAAGCAGATTTTTAAACGATTTTAATCCTGAAATCGAGTCGCATTGACAGTACGTGTTAATGACTTTAATTTGCCGGGTTCCATCGTGGGTTCCATCCGTCAGCCATAATTCACTGTTGCCGTCATAATTTTCATCCGCAGTAAAAAAAATATTCCCATTCACCAGGGTGAAGCGACGCGATCCAATCATATGATAAATTTCATTTGTTCCGGTTGATGTGCCGTCACTGGTCCAGAGACCTTCTCCATTTGCTGTGTCACCCCAAAAATAAATGCTGTCATTTATTGGGGTCAAAGAGGCAACACTGCCAATATTCTTTACTTTATAGGGCCTGCCATCGGCTTTTGAAACGGAGGGGATGATGCAGAATAAAAACGTGAAAAGTAAAAAAAATAGAAACGGATTGCACGTTCCCTCCTCCTGATCTACAAAAACATTTTTTTGATAAAAATATACCATTTTTGCTCTTCCTCTAATACCCTTCAAATTATCATACTATTGGAATTACCACTGAATATAACTAAATTTACCTGTAATGAATGATTGTCAAAGTGATCTATAGAGTTCACTTATTCATGCCTTCTACTTACAATGGCGGG
>DRLX01000165.1 GCA_011322715.1 Desulfobulbaceae bacterium | reverse complement strand
TGATCGTAAAGGTCTGTATGCCAAGGCAAGAGCGGGCTTGATCCAGGGGGTGACCGGTGTGTCCGACCCCTATGAGGTGCCGAAAAATCCGGAGCTCACCATAGATACATCCGCCATGACCCCGGCGGAAGCCGTGCAGGAGGTTTTTCTGTATCTTGAAGAACAGGGATATATTGTGTGAATCTGCTGAAGGAGTGGTGACCTCCATGAAAAACTCAGGGCGATCATCTTTCGGCCTCTCGCAAGAGCGCAGTATCGGCCTGCTGTTGCTCATCGGTTTCCCCTTTTTCTTTATCGGTGGACCCGGTTATCATGCCGGCCGTTCATTTAAATCCGCCTGGGATCTTGGCCATATCCTTTTCTTTTTTCTGGCAACCCGACTGTTTCTCCTTCATGGGGCACAACGACGAAGGAAGAAACGGAGTCGGTTTTTGTTCCTTAAGATTTGTGCATCGGTTTTTGTCCTGGGGATTCTTATTGAATTGATACAGAAAACTCTGGGTGGCCGTAGTGTTGATGGCTGGGATGTGTATCGAGATCTTCTGGGCGGCATAAGCGCATATATTGCTCCTGAAATATTTCCCGTTGTCAACAGAAGATTTATTCTTCCGGCCATTGGAGTCACGCTTCTGATAATAGCCGCATCGTGGCCGTTTTTTTGCTCAATTGTCGACGAAAATATCGCCCGCCGTCAGTTTCCGGTGCTGGCTGATTTTGAAACTCCATTTGAGCAAAATCGTTTCAGCCCCGGCAGCAGGTTGCAGCGCGTAGAAAAGATCGCTTCCCATGGTCGTTTTTCCCTGCGGGTTCAACTGACAACGGCCACCTATTCAGGCGCATCGCTTTTTTATTTTCCCCATGACTGGAGTGGGTATGCGACACTGAATTTCAGCGTATATAATCCCGGGAAGAAAGAGCTGCCTCTGCATTGCCGTATCCATGATGTCCATCACCGCCAGCATGGCATGCGTTTTTCAGATCGTTTCCACCGGCTCTTTGTGTTGCATTCCGGATGGAATCATTGTCACGTTTCGCTTGCAGCCGTCCGGACCGCCCCGCAGACACGTCTGATGGATATGGCCCATATTGAATCATTTGCATTTTTTGTTGTCAGGCAGTCCAAACGCCACGTCATTTGTGTGGACAATATATATCTTGGCAGGTGATATCCCGTGCAACTGTATAGACCCCGTTCGTTTTTCGCCCTGTTATTGACCGGTTTTCTCTTTGTTGTCCTCCCCCTGCTGACGGCCCTGTTCAGTTCGGTACAGATCCTGGACGGTCTGCTCAAACAGGGCGCACTTGCCGTGTACAGCTCGGTGGACAGGACCAGTAGTATTCGACGAATTGCCGATCTGCTTCGGGACCAGGAGCGGAAGGCTCGACTCTACAATGTACTGGGAGAACCCTCGCAGCTTGATGCGGTCAATAAGGTTCACCAGGATCTGGAAGAGGCCTTTGCCCATCTTTTTATTACCGGTAATGACAAGGACCTGACAAAACTTCTCTTAAAAGTGCAGGCTGAAGATAATTATATTATCGCCGTGCTCAACAGTCCAGCCGGCAGCCCGATGCAGAGAAAGAAAGAGCTGATACGAGTACTTGATCGTTACCAGGATGTGGACGCCCTGACGACAAAACTGACGGCCGTCAGTAACCAGGTGATAAGTGATGAGGTCGCCTTGCTCCGGGAAAAGGTCAGCCAGGGGAAAAAAACGCTCGCCTGGCAGACTTCGGGGCTGATAGGATTCAGTGTTATCTTTCTCGTTCTCTTTCTTACTTTGATTTTACGCCCGATCCGGCAAATGGATCGGGGTATTGAAAGCCTTGGTAACGGAGATTTCACTACACCCGTTAAGGTGTCCGGTCCGCGGGACCTTGAGGCCCTCGGCGAGCGACTGGACTGGCTGCGTAGGCGGCTGGCTGAACTTGATCGGGAAAAGATTAAGATGATTGCCCATATCTCCCATGAGTTGAAAACCCCCCTTTCCTCTATCAAGGAAGGTGCAGGGCTCCTGCGCGATGAGATCGTCGGTCCGATGAACCCGTCCCAGAAGGATGTAGTCGCCATTTTGGACAAGAACAGCGATAAACTGCAAAAGCTCATTGAAAATATTCTTGATTTTAACATGTCGCAGGCCAGGAAGGCCCCGGCAAAGATGCAGGACCTTCGTTTTGATGAAATAATCAGGGCCGTGGTTGCTGATCATAAAAATTCCATGCTTGCCCGAAGAGTCACCCTGTATTTAAAACTTGCCGAAATAACGCTCAATGGTGATGTGGACCAGCTGAAAACAGTCATTGATAATTTACTGTCCAATGCGGTAAAGTTCACTCCGGACGAGGGCGCTATACGAATTGAACTGAAAAAATCCGATCAAAAAGCCGTTTTTATTATTGAAGATACGGGAGTGGGTATAGACCGAGAAGATCGATCCCGTATTTTTTCGCCCTTTTTTCAGGGGAAAGAGGCAAAAAAAGCTGTTGTAAAAGGATCGGGTCTCGGTCTTGCAATAGCAAAAGAATATGTGCAGAATCACGGGGGGACGATCCGCCTGCTTTCAAGTGATGCAGGTGCTCGTTTTTCTATAATTTTGCCGATACCGTCATGAGAACTATCAATGAAGACGATTATTTTTGTATTCTGTTGCACCGTTGTTTTAGGCGGATGTGTTGCCGTACAAAGACAGGCAGGTGAGCTGGACAACCTACTGGAACCGACCGTTGTTTTTCACGCAACCGACGGCAGTTCCATTCTGTCCTGTTTAAATGATATCGGTTCTCTGCGAAGCCGGGAGTTCAACCGATATTTTCAGGAAGCTGAAGCCGGGGTTAATGAGGGCAAGGATGAAGATAAGCTGCGTTTTATATGCTTAAGTCTCAATAATAAGGCAAGCTACAGGCAGTTTAAACAGGGGGTCGCCCTGTTGAAGCAGTACATTAGGGAGCATCCCGACTCCCGGGAAGAATTGAGTGGCTTAATGAGCCTGATTGATCGCCTCGATAAAGCCAAGGTGGCACGCTGGAGCGGTCGTAAAAAAATGCTTGATGAAAAAGAAGAGCTTGAAGCCGAGGTTGCCTCTCTGCAGGCGCGGGTAGAGGCCCTTTTGCGGGAACATGAGCAGGATGTGGTGAAAATTCAAGAACTGCGCAATCAAATTGAACAGCTTAAAAATATTGAAAATATCATAAAGAACAGGGAGCACGGTTCATGAAGACGGCTGGATACAGAGTACTTCTGGTGGACGATGAGGAGGACCTCCTCAGTCTCTGGAAAGTACGACTGGCAAGCAACGGCTACGAGGTCATTACGGCCCTCAGTGGTGAAGAGGCGTTGACCAAGTTTTCGGTCAGTAATCCACACCTGGTGCTGACCGATCTGCGTATGCCCGGTATCGACGGCATGGCTCTTTTCGAGGCGATCCGGGAACGAAACAAGGCCGTTCCCGTCATTATTATTACCGCCCATGGTTCTATTCCGGAGGCGGTTGAGGCGACCCGCCAGGGTGTTTTTTCCTTTTTGACCAAGCCGGTTGATGGAAAAGACCTGCTGGAAGAGGTGGAAAAGGCCCTGCAGTTTTCTTCCGGAGGTGCGGAGGTGTCGGCCGAAGACGAGGCCGAATGGCGCCGGGATATCATTTCCAAAAGCGCCAGTATGGAAGAGTTACTCTCCAGGGCCAAGCTGGTGGCGGATACCGATACCACAGTGTTGATACGGGGGGCCTCAGGAACAGGGAAGGAGTTGCTTGCCATTGCCATTCATCGGGCCAGTTCCCGGCGTGATGGACCTTTCATTCCGGTCAATTGCACAGCCATACCCGAGTCGCTGCTGGAATCGGAACTGTTTGGCCATGCCAAGGGATCTTTTACCGGTGCCTCCCGTAGTTATGCCGGGCTTTTTCAGTCGGCCCATGGCGGAACCATGTTCCTTGACGAGATAGGAGATATGCCTCTTCATCTGCAGGTGAAACTGCTGCGGGTGCTGCAGGAGCGGGTGATACGACCCGTGGGTAGCACGGAACCCGTCCCGGTAGATGTTCGTATTGTTTCTGCAACCCATAGGAATCTTGAAGAGGCTATTGAGCAGAAGAAATTTCGAGAAGATCTTTTTTATCGGCTGAATGTGGTCAGCCTTGAGTTGCCTCCGTTAAATGAGCGAAAAGAAGATATTCCTCTGCTGGTCGATTATTTTATCAATAATCTGGTCGATGATACCGAACGCCGGGTAAAGAAATTTTCGCCGGAGGCCATGCAGCTTTTGCTTGATGCCGCCTGGCCGGGCAATGTCCGCCAGCTCTATAATGTTGTTGAGCACGCCGTTGCCCTGTCGACTTCACCGATTATTTCCGAAGATCTCCTCCATGATGCCATTAAGCAGCATCAGAGTAAAATTCTTCCCCTTGCCGAAGCACGGCGACAGTTTGAACAGCAGTATCTGATTCAACTTCTGCAGACGACCCGTGGGAATGTGTCCCAGGCGGCACGAATGGCCCATAGGAATCGGACGGATTTCTATAAGCTCCTCAACAGACATCATATAGTACCGGCGCTTTTCAAAAGTTGAATCTTGTGTCATCTTTTTGCGACAGTGTGCGTGCGGACTACTAATTAACACATAAAAACAGTGAGAAGGGTTGTCGCTTGTCGGAGACTCCATTGTTTTTAACTGACCGGTAGCGACAGTTATCGATTGTTGTGAAGTGCGGTTTATCGGCAGGATTGGCGAGGGAGTTTATCTGCCATTAAGCAGGCCGAATCGGCACGAAGTTGGCTCTTTTGTTTTCGGTTGTGATTACAACTTGATAGGTGCTGGGGGCATG
>DRLX01000164.1 GCA_011322715.1 Desulfobulbaceae bacterium | reverse complement strand
CAAGGGCATGAATCAGCAGGAGCAGCTCATCAACGGAATGCTGAATAAAGAAAATCTGTTACAGATTTTACGAACGTCTTCGGTATTTATGGATACCGATGGCGGCCCTCGCATCAAGGTGGTGTGTCGGTATCAACAGTTCCGGGCGGCGAGGAAAATATGTGATCGCCTGCGCAATGGCAAAAATCAGGCGGAAAAAAGTGGTGTGGTCTGGCATACGCAAGGTTCTGGCAAGTCACTTACCATTGTTCTTGTGGCGCGGATGCTGCGAGCCTCGCAGGACCTGAACGACTTTAAGATTGTGCTGGTCAACGACCGCATTGATCTGGAAGATCAACTCAGTAAAACCGCGACCCTGATCGGCGGCAGGGTTAATATCATCGAAAATACCAGCGACCTGCGCCAGCAGCTGTCAACCGACAGCTCTGATATTAACATGGTGATGACCCATAAGTTTCAGCAGAGGGAAGAGAGTTTAAGTTTAAAGGTGGCTGAGGCTCTGGGCACCTATCAGACCATGCCGTCCGGCAAGCCCTTTGGCATGGTCAATGATTCCGAGCGGATCATTTTGATGATCGATGAAGCACACCGCACCCAGGGCTCCGATCTTGGGGATAATATCTTTGAGGCCTTTCCCAATGCGGTGCGGATCGCCTTTACCGGTACGCCGCTGATCAGCGAACGCCACGGCGAAAAGAAAACCCATAAACGATTCGGCCAGTATATTGATACCTACCGCTTAATGGATGCGGTAAGCGACGGCGCGACTTTGCAGATCCTCTATGAAGGGAAAACCGCCGATGCCGCCCTGTACGACAAACATGGTTTTGAAACCGCCTTTGAGGATCTGTTTAAGGATCGCAATGAAGAAGAGTTGCTGGCCATCAAGAAGAAATACGGGGCCACCGGCGATATTCTGGAGGCGGAACAGCGGATCAAGGCCATTGCTGTTGACCTGGTTGACCACTACATCAATCATATCCTGCCCAATGGCTTTAAGGCCCAGGTGGTATGTCATTCCAAATT
The DNA here is from genome assembly GCA_011322715.1 of Desulfobulbaceae bacterium. Lineage (GTDB taxonomy): Bacteria > Desulfobacterota > Desulfobulbia > Desulfobulbales > Desulfobulbaceae > DRLX01. The sequence goes on along the minus strand of DRLX01000164.1, from coordinate 2,097 downwards.
GGCGGCCCAACGGTATCAAACAGCGATTGAGGAAGCACTCCTTGCCCGGCTGGAAAAGGCCAGGGCCGCAGCAAAGCCGGATCTGGAACTGATCCGCAAAATCGCCTTCTTAAAGGCGGCAGTGGTTATTTCCGGTGATGGTACCAATGAGGCCGCCTATATAACCACGGCACGGCGCCAGGCAAAAGAGTGGAATGCGGTGGATAATTTCTGCAGACCCTTTGACCTTGATGATCCGGATAAAGAATACACTGGTATCGCCTTTTTAATCGTCTGCGATATGTTGCTCACCGGTTTTGATGCGCCCATTGAGCAGGTTATGTATATCGATAAAAAGATCCGGGAACATACTCTATTGCAGGCCATTGCCCGGACCAATCGGGTTAAAAAGGGCAAGAAGCGCGGCTATGTGGTGGACTATATCGGTCTTGCCAATCATCTCACCGAGGCCCTGACCCTCTATGCCGCCACCGATGAGCAGGAAGAGCTGGCAGCGGGGCTCAAAAGCATTACTTCTGAAGTACCGGTTCTGGAAGAGCGGTACCAGCGGTTATTGCAGCTATTTGCCGAGAACAAGGTGAAGCTGGTTGCCGAATTTGTGCAGGGGAAACTTCCGGATGTGGAAGCCGATGCGGCAGTGGTGCATGCGGCAGTGAATTTATTGAAAGATGAGAAAATCCGGGCTGATTTTGAGGTGTATCTAAAAAAGTTTTTGATGAGCATGGATATCATCCTGCCCCATCAGGCAGCGCATCCTTACAGGGTACCGGCCAGACGATTCGGCTATATCCTGCGCGTTGCCAAAGAGCGTTATAAAGATACCAGCCTGAGCCTGGGTGATGCAGGGCAGAAGGTAAAGGATCTCATTAACGACCATCTGATCAGCTTAGGGATAAATCCCATGGTGCCGCCGGTGGAGCTGCTGGCCGATGATTTTATCGAAAATCTGCACAAACATGCGGGCGGTAATGCTGAGGCCAAGGCCAGTGAAATGGAACATGCCATCCGCAAACATTGCACGGTTCACCACGATGAAGACCCGGCTTTTTACAAGAGCCTGTCTGAGAAGGTGGAGAATCTGATCGACAAGTACCAGGATCAATGGGAATTGCTGGCCGATGAGCTGGAAAAACTCCGGGCCGAGGCCATAAAGGGACGGCAAAGCGGCGAAGACGGGATGAGCAAGGAGGCCACCACCTTTTTTGCTCATATTGCGGGTGAAGCCTTTGCTGATGGAAAAGTTCCCGAAGAGGCCAAAGCCAAAATGAAGGAATTGATGGAAGCCATTGTTGATACCCTCCAGGACAGTATCGGCAGCATTGATTTCTGGACCAATGCGGATAAACAGAAAAAGACCCGCAGCGAGATAAAAACCGCCCTGACCCTGACCGGTATTAAAGAGCTGAAACAGAACCGGGAGCGGGTGGCGGTGGAAATAATGAAGCTGGCAAAGAATCGCCATGATGAATTACTTAAAGGCAGCACCAAATGAATGCGCGACGAGTACGAGATATTGATTACCAGCTGTTGCCCGGCACAGACAGAAAAACCACTGATATTGTTATTGAGCGTAACGGCATTATTGCAGTGCGACCGCCCAAAGGTTTCAGCCCTGAACAGGTGGATGCGGTGGTTGAAAGCAAACGCATGTGGATATACCGAAATCTAGCGGAATGGCGTGACTTAAATGCCACCGCCGTGGTGCGGGAATGGGTGAATGGCGAATCTTTTTTATATCTTGGGCGGAGCTATCGGCTCTTGCTTGTACCAGATCAAGAGGTGGATTTACTTCTCAAACAAGGTCGGTTTTATTTAAAGCGTTCTTTGATTGATCAGGGCGGCGAAGGAGCGGCCAGGGGAGCTTTTGAAGCATTTTACTCGGCTAAAGGTGAACAACGCATCCGTCAACGAGTAGCATATTTTTCCCCAAAGGTCGGGATTAAACCATCCGGGACTGCGGTTAAGGAGCTGGGCTATCGTTGGGCAAGCTGCACCAAAAGAAATTTTCTCAATTTTCACTGGAAGTGCATGATGGCACCACCAAAAATTATTGACTACATGATAGTCCATGAGTTGTGCCACCTGCATCAGAGAAAT
>DRLX01000163.1 GCA_011322715.1 Desulfobulbaceae bacterium | reverse complement strand
GGAAAGGATCACATTAAACCGTGAAAATGAAAGATTGATAAGAACACAGCAAAAAAAAAGGACTCATAGCCATCGGCTGTGAGTCCTTAAAATAACTTGGTAGCGGGGGGAAGATTTGAACTTCCGACCTTCGGGTTATGAGCCCGACGAGCTACCAGACTGCTCCACCCCGCGTTGCAATCAGCAATATATATCATGGACTCTTTTTTGTCAATGGCAGTCACTACTTTTCTTTTCTTTTTTACCGTCCAGGATTGCGGCTATCCGTGCATGGATAGCCGGCGGCAGAGGAGTCAATTTACCCCGATGATTCACACAGGCATGGTTGGTAAATCCCTTGACCAGCAATTGTTCTTTTCCTCCGGTTGTCCTCGTGATGCGATAATGGAATCGGCAGGAAACTTTTTTTAATTCGGCCAGGCAAATACTAATGTCCAACAGGTCATCATAGTGAGCAGGTGCCTTGTAACGCAGATACGTTTCGGTAACCGGCAGGATGAAGCCCTGTTTTTCTATGTCCTGATAGGGCATGGCCCATGCCCGCATCATTTCAGTACGTCCGATCTCGAAAAAACGCAGGTAATTGGCATTATAGACCACCCTGCCGGCATCGGTATCCCCATAAATCACCCGATACCGGACCTGAAAAATGGGCCCGTCCATGGGGAGTCGCAGGTTACTCATCCCTATGCCCCACGGATAAAACGCTCAAAAAAAAGGGCCCCACTTGCCGGAGAAAGTCCATTTTCCTCGGCACTTTTGCCGGCATTGACCTCACTGTAACTGCGTCCGCTTGCCCGGGCAACACCACGGGAGTCATACAGTAGGACCGGGACCGGCCAGTCGACATGGGTGCGCATGGAGAGCGGTGTGTAATGATCCATACAGACGACCATCCGAAAATGTGCCTCAGTTTTTTCCATCTTATGAAGAATGGGAGCAATTATTTTCGCATCCAGGTCTTCTATTGCCTGCACCTTGTCGGCAAGACTTCCCTGATGCCCTGCCTCGTCCGGCCCCTCAAGATGAACGATTGCCAGGTCCCCGTTTGCAAGTGCGGCCAGCGCCGCGTCGACCTTACCGGCGTAATTGGTATCGATGTAGCCGGTCGCCCCCTCTACTTCAGGCACGGCAAGGCCTGCATAGACTCCGATGCCCTTAAGTAGATCAACGGCGGATATAAGGGCGCCGTTGATCCCAAACCGTTCCGACAGGGGTTGCATGGATGGACTCTTTCCCTCTCCCCAGAGCCAGATCGAGTTGGCGGGATTTTTCCTCTGCCGAATCCTCTCCACATTGACGGGATGATCGGCCAGCACCGTAGTTGATTTTTCCATCAATGTTTTCAAATAATCAACCTGCAGATACTTTGCGTAAAAGTCGGTTACATCTTTATCCAGGTGATCATGGGGCGGAACCGTTGTCAGTTCGGGCGACCCTCCCTTTACAACCAGGAGATGCCGATAACTGATACCCGGATACAGGCGCAGACGTTTTGTTCCACATTGCTCTTCAACCGCCGTTATCAGGGCTGTACTCTCAGGAGTTGTAATATGACCGGCGCTGTAATCACGCATTATCACCCTGTCGTTCTCCTTTTCCAGGGTGACCAGGTTGCAGCGATAGGCCACCTCATCGGCCCCAAGGTCCACGCCCATAGATGCGGCTTCCAGGGGTGCCCGACCGGTATAATACTTCTCCGGTTCATAACCGAGCAACGAAAGATTAGCCACATCACTTCCCGGCGGATAACCTGCCGGAACCGTGCGCACCAGCATCTGTTCCCCTGCCCTTGACAGGCGGTCCATAACCGGTGTGACGGCGGCCTCAAGGGGTGTCTTACCATCAAGCTCGGCAATGGGTTCATCCCCCATGCCGTCACCAATGATCAGGATATATTTCATCCATGCTCTCCCTGGAATCGAACATTAAGCGGACACAGGATGGTAGATCCCGAAACAAGAAAAAAATCAGTCATCTTCAAGCATTCGTATCTTCACCGTCGGCGCCGTGACCACGGCAAGGGCATCTATTTCCTGCAGGGCGATACTGACTGCGGATTCCTGCGCGGTATGGGTGCGCATGACAATGGCCACCGGGCCGCTCTCCTGCCGACCCTTCTGAATAACGGATTCGATGCTGATCGCATTTTTACTGAGAATTCCGGCAATAGTTGCCAGCACGCCCGGCTCATCCCTGGCCGATATCCTGAAATAATAAGGGCAGGACAACTCATCAATGGAGGTTATCCTACGCTCTCCGATATTTTCAGGCAGATAGGATAACGACGGCACCCGGCCGACGGATGCGGCATGAATATCACGGGCGATATCCATGATATCGGCGGCAACTGCGGACCCGGTCGGCATCTTACCGGCGCCCAGACCATAGAAGAGGACATTGCCGACCATGTCACCGGTGAAATGAATGGCATTAAAGGCACCGTCGATCTTGGCCAGCAGATGCGTCTCCGGCACCATGGTCGGATGCACCCTTGCCTCCACATGCTCGTCATGGTTGCGACTTATGGCCAGCAGCTTGATCCGACAACCGAATTCCCGAGCAAACTCAATATCCATCGGCTCAATCCGGGAAATTCCCTCGGTAGCAATATCGTTATGGGTAATATTCATACCATAAGCCATGGTCATGAGAATGGCCAGCTTGTGGGCGGTATCAATGCCCTCGATATCATAGGTGGGATCGGCCTCTGCAAATCCCTGTTCCTGCGCATCCCTGAGGACCACATCAAAGGCAACGCCCTCATCGGTCATGCGGGTAAGAATATAGTTGGCCGTTCCATTCATTATCCCCATGATCGCGAGGATTTTATTGGCCACCAGTCCCTCTTTCAGTGATTTTATCACCGGGATACCGCCGCCGACACTGGCCTCAAAACCGACCTCAACCCCTTTTGCCGCCGCGGCCGCAAAGATGTCCTTGCCCTCCTGGGAAAGCAGGGCCTTGTTTGCCGTCACCACGTGTTTGCCGGCGGCAATGGCATCCATGACAAAGGTCTTGGCCGGTTGGATACCGCCGATCAGCTCAACGATAATATCTATTTCCGGATCATTGATCAGCTCAGCTGCGTCCCGGTGTAAACGGACCCCGGAAAACTGCGGCGGCAACTGCGCAATATTGATATCGGCAACCGCCGCCAACCGCACGCAAAGTCCGCTGCGTTTTTCAAGCCTCTCCTGCTGGGCAAGCATGACCTCGGCCAGACCGCTGCCGACGGTTCCAAAACCTATGAGTCCTACCTTTATCTCTTTCATCAGTTCTTTTTATTTATTTCTTTCCTTGGATTTATTCTTGCCGCAAACCTCCTGTCTGCCGCCAATTTGTACCCTTTTTCGAACCCATTGTCAAAAATAATAGAGACATATTTTGATAGCCAAATCGGGGAAGGTACGCTATAGTAGGCTGTTGAATGAGAGGCCATTCATTTTTTTCGCCTCTCTGCATGACCAACACAATATGCTGGTTACGCCTCCTCCAATGGAGAGAGTACTCTTTAATTTTTTAATGCATGGGAGATGAATTTATGAACATTTTGGCTTTCGGACCTAACGGCAGCGGTAAGGGCACCCAAGGTGCTATTGTAGCAAAAAAATATGGTTTGGACCACATTGAGTCCGGCGCTATTTTCCGCGAACACATCAAAGGTGGAACCGAGCTCGGAAAAAAGGCTAAGGAGTATATTGAACGCGGCGATCTGGTTCCCGACGATATTACCATTCCCATGGTCCTTGAGACCCTTGGAAAATCAAAAGGAAACGGCTGGATCCTCGACGGTTTTCCCCGTTCCCTGGCCCAGGCTGAAGCCCTGGATAAAGCGCTGAAAGAATCCGGTATGCCCCTTGACTATGTTCTTGAAATCGTTCTGGATCGCAACATTGCTAAAGAACGGATCATGGGCCGCAGACTCTGCGCCAACGACCCGAACCACCCCAATCACATCGCCTTCGAAGCCATTAAACCGGTGGAAAAAGACGGCAAACTGGTCTGCCGGGTTTGCGGCGGCGAACTTTCCGCCCGCGCCGATGACCAGGACGAAGACGCTATCAACAAACGTCACGATATCTACTATGACGACAAAACGGGCACCATGGCCGCCGTCAATTATTTCAAAGACAAGAGTGATGCCAAGGTTATCTCCGTGGATGGCTCCAAGGGTATCCAGGAAATCTCCGAGGAGATCCTCAGCCAGATCAAGTAATTTTACATTTCACGCACTATTGCCACCAGGGCGTTTTCATACATCAGTATGAAAACGCCTTTTTTATTTGACAGCGCATGTTTTTTCTTCCATTCTATAGAGTATGAAAACACTTATCTCCATGAATCTGGTACAGTCCATCATGGCAAAGGAGGCCTTTGCCAAGGAATCGGCCGATACGCTTATCACCGCTGCCGGCTGGATCAGGGAAACCTTTGAAGATGAAGGCAAACTGCTTATCTTCGGTAATGGCGGTTCCGCCGCCGATGCCCAGCACATGGCGGCTGAATTCGTCAACCGTTTCCTTATCAACAGACGCCCTCTGCCCGCCCTGGCTCTCACCACCGACACCTCGGTACTGACGTCCATCGGCAATGATTTTTCCTACGATCAGATCTTCGCCAAGCAGGTCCAGGCCCTGGCCAAGCCGGAAGATCTTGCCCTCGGAATATCCACCTCCGGCACCTCGGCAAACGTTGTGAAAGGCATGAAAGTCGCCAAAGAACGTGGTCTGCGAACCGTCGCCCTGACAGGTGGATCCGATAATCCCGGTGGTGATCTTGCCGAGCTATGCGATCTGGTGCTCAATGTCCCCTCGGATTCCACGCCCCATATCCAGGAGGCCCATCTCTGGATTGAACACCTGCTTTGTGAAATGGTAGAGACAAGCATGTTCGGCAATCAGCAAACCTTTTGACCGTCCTTTTTCCAGGTTTCCATTATGCCCGCCCGTCATCTCCAGCCGCTTGATTTTTCCGGTCTTCACACCTATTCAGTACACGACCGACACTCCAAGGTCGATATCAACGACTTTGCCGATGCCCTCAGACCCGGTATGCGGGTCAAAGAACTTGTCGCCGCCCTGCCGACCCAGCTGGCCGGGGCTGACTTTCCCGAATTAACAGAGAGAGTTGCAATAGCGATACGACAACAACATTCGGTGATGCTCGGCATGGGCGCCCATGTTATCAAGGTCGGGCTGAACCCCATCCTCATCGACCTGATGAAACGGGGAATACTCACTTCCATTGCCTTAAACGGCGCCGGTATTATTCATGATACCGAAATAGCCATGGTCGGCCGCACATCGGAAGAGGTCGCCGATGTCCTTGGACAGGGAGCATTCGGGGCGGCCAGGGAAACCGGCGAAGTCCTTAACCGGGCGATCAACAAAGGCGCCGAGCTGGATATCGGTATGGGTGAGGCGGTGGGACGAGCCCTGCTTGAACATAAGTTTCCCCATAATGACCAGAGTCTGCTGGCCCAGGCGTATACACTTGGTGTTCCGGTGACGGTACATGTTGCCATCGGCACCGACATCATTCACATTCATCCGGATGCCGATGGAAAAGCCATCGGCAAAACCAGCCATCATGATTTTCGCCTGTTCTGCCGTCTGGTCAGTGAACTGGACGGCGGCGTCTACCTCAATGTCGGCTCCGCCGTTCTCCTGCCCGAGGTCTTTCTCAAGGCGTTGACCGTGGTCAGAAATCTTGGCTTTACCGTCAAAGATATCACCACCGCCAACTTTGATTTTATCCGCCACTACCGGCCGGCCACCAACGTTGTCCATCGCCCCACCCTGGAAGGCGGTCGTGGATTTAACTTCACCGGCCATCACGAACTGATGATTCCCCTTTTTGCCGCTGCTTTACTGGACGAGCTGGCAAAAACATGATACAAGGGTGCCTGTTCAATCTGCATTGATCTTCCAGTTCAGTATTTTTTATATTTCTTCGCATAGAGCCTGTCACAATGAAAAAAACCGTAAAAATCGGCACCAGGGCCAGCTTGCTGGCCGTCACCCAGTCCACTTGGGTAAAAAATCAAATTGAAGCCCAGTATCCTGACACCTCGGTGGAACTGATTAAAATCACCACCAAAGGGGACAAGATTCTCGATGTGCCACTGGCCAAGGTTGGGGGCAAGGGACTCTTTGTCAAGGAGATTGAAGATGCACTGTTGGACGGCCGTGTCGATCTTGCCGTTCACTCCATGAAGGACGTTCCCACCGACCTGCCCGACGGCCTGCATGTGGCCATCATTCCACCACGGGAGACAGCGCTCGATGCCTTTATCTGCAACCACTCTAAAACCATCGAAGACCTGGCCGAGGGAGCGACCATCGGCACCTCAAGTCTCAGGCGCAAGGCGCAGTTGGCCGCCCTGCGTCCGGACGTAAAAATAAAAGACCTGCGCGGCAACCTTGATACCAGACTGCGGAAACTGGATGAGGGACAATATGATGCCATTATCCTTGCCGGGGCCGGACTGAACCGGCTGGGTATGCAGAACCGGATTACCGCTCTTTTTCCCCCTGAACAGATGCTGCCCGCCATTGGTCAGGGTTCGCTCGGCATTGAACTGCGTAAAAAAGACGATGAACTCCTGGCAGGCATGCAGTTTCTCCACGACCGGGCAACGGCGGTTACCGTGGCGGCGGAACGTGCTTTTCTCCTGCGCCTGGAAGGCGGCTGCCAGGTACCCATCGGCGCCCATGCAGTTCTGGAAGGGGACACCGTCACCTTGACCGGGCTTATTGCCGGGGTGGACGGCCGTCGGGTTTTACGCGAGCAACAAAGCGCACCGACCGACCAGGCGGACACCCTGGGCAGATCTCTTGCCGAGGTTCTTCTTGATCGTGGCGGTCGTGCAATTCTTGACGAGGTCTACCGGGATTCCCAGCCATGAGCAAACAGACATCACAGCTGCCCGGCAAGGTTTACCTGGTCGGCGCCGGACCCGGTGCGCCGGGCCTGATTACCCTGCGGGGAAAGCATCTACTGGAACGAGCTGAAGTGGTGGTCTATGATTACCTGGCCAATCCCAAGCTGCTCCGTCATGCACCGGAGACGGCAAAACGGGTCTATGCAGGGAAAAAAGGCGGTGGCCTGCACGCCTTCACGCAGGCCGGAATCAATAAACTGTTGATTGACTTTGCCCGCGAAGGAAAACGGGTGGTCCGCCTCAAGGGCGGCGATCCTTTTATCTTTGGTCGCGGCGCCGAAGAAATTGAAGAACTGGTTGCCGCCGGCATTGACTTTGAAGTCGTACCCGGCGTTACCTCGGCCACCGCTGCCGCCACCTATGCCGGTATCCCTATTACTCACCGGGAATACACAGCCTCCGTCGCTTTTATAACCGGCCATGAAGCACCGGGAAAAAAGGAATCCAATATTGCCTGGGACAAGCTGGCCACCGGCGCGGGAACAATCGTTATCTACATGGGGATTAAAAATCTGCCCATTATCACCAAAAAGCTGATCGACAACGGTCGCGCTCCGGACACTCCGGTTGCCGTTGTCCGCTGGGCATCCACGCCTGAGCAATATTCCGTTGAAGGGACACTGACCACCATAACCGAAGTCGTCGATCAGGCCGGGATCACCCCACCGGCGCTGATCATTGTCGGCGACGTCGTCAGACTGCGCTCGACCATTGACTGGTTTGAACATAGGCCGTTGTTCGGTAAACACATGGTCGTTACGAGGACCAGGGAACAGGCCAGCGAACTGGTTTCCCTGCTGGAAGAAAACGGCGCCGACTGTCTGGAATACCCGACCCTGCATATGGAACCCGCGCTTGATTACAGTCTTCTTGACGATGCACTCAACCGGATAGAAGAATATGACTGGCTCCTGTTCACAAGTATAAACGCCATCACCTGGTTTTTTGAGTATCTCTGGAAGAACGACATGGACGTACGCAGCCTCGGTGGACCCAAAATAGCCGTCGTCGGCAGGGCAACGGCCAAAAGACTGCGTAACTATGGCCTGAAGGCGGACCTTCTTCCCAAAAAATTCACCGGTGAAGGACTGGCTCAAGCCCTCATCGATACAGGTATACAAGGAAAAAAGGTCCTCTTGCCCAGGGCCGAGAAGGCACGGGAAATTTTACCGGAAATGCTGACCAAAGCAGGCGCCGAGGTGAGAGTTGCTCCGGTCTACCGGAATGTCCCGCCCCAGGGAAGAAAGGATGAATTGCGGCAAAGGCTGGAAGAGCAGTCCATTGACCTGGTGACCTTTACCAGCTCCTCCACTGTGGACAACTTTCTCTCCATGGTTGATGCCGACTCGGCACAAGAACTGCACCGGCTCATGGATCCGGTCAAAATCGCCGTCATAGGGCCGATTACCGCCGAAACCGTAGCAAAACATGGGCTCAGGGTCGATATCCAGCCGTCGGAATACACCATAGCCGACATGGTGAACGCTATTGTTACCTACTACAGGAAGGATGGAGACTGATTTCTTCCGCCTTTTGTACCCGGTGTATTGCTATCGCATTGAGCTGCGCCAGGGGAATGAATCGACCGTTCTTCCCAATCCACACGACCACAAAAAGCCCGCTCCGGAAAAGGCCATTCTCTGCCGGGTCTGCTGCGCTGCCATCACCACTCCCAGGGAAGGCATGACCAAAAACGGCCTCCATGAACATGTTTTTTTCAATCCGGCCGGAATAGCCTTTGAAATTGGTTGTTATAAACGGGCGCCGGGATGCCTCATCCAGGGCGAACCAACCGCCGCCTTTTCCTGGTTTGACGGCTACAACTGGCAATACGCGCTCTGCTCCACCTGTCTGACCCATCTGGGTTGGTGGTTTACCGCTCCATCGGACTCCTTTTTCGGTCTGATCGCAAACCGGCTGATGGAGTGATATCGGAGTGATCCACAGGAAACGGGACGTAATTAAAAAAGAGCCTCCGGCTCTGCATCCTTGAGGGTAAAAAGGTCAAGAATCCTCAATTTTTCAAGCAGCAGGGTTTGTTCACAAATCTGTAGAAGATGGAGTTTATATCCCTCTATAAGCGCTTGTTCCGACGGTAAAAATTTTCGCCCGCACAGATAATACACCAAACACTTGAGTACGCCTTCGTGGCTGATGACCAGGACCTTGTCTCCCGGCCAGTTACGGGCGGCATCCCGTAATGCCGCCTGGCTGCGTGCCAGAACCTCAAGGCGCGACTCTCCCCTGGGCGGACGGAAATGCCATCCCCGTCGCTGCTGCCGGGCAAAGGCTTCTCCTCGGCGCTCAAGCAGTTCGGCATACGAGAGACCTGTCCACTCGCCCCAGTCCTGTTCCCGCAAACGGGAATCCGTGTGCATGGGCAGATGTAGACTCTCGTTAATCAGCTTACCGGTCTCCTTGACCCGGCCCAGATCACTGATCAAAATACGGTTCCAGGGAAGTCCCTGCAGCTGCTTGCCCCAGGCCATTGCCATCTCCCGGCCCGGTTCGGACAGAGGGCTATTCTGTCGTCCCTGGACTCGCCGTTCTCCATTCCAGAGGCTGTGGGCGTGACGAATACATCCAAAACGAGTCATACAGACACCATGTTATTCACTAAATCGAGCGTATCAACCAAATTTACAGGACAATTACCTGACCAGGGCATGGACTCCGACAATTCGTACCCTGGTTTGCATCCTTTGTCCGCAGTCGGCCAGGGCGTCTAAGGTGGACTGATGGGGATGACCGATGCCGATGGCCCAGCCCTTTTGCATGGCCAGGGTTACCAGACGGTCAAGCTGGCGACAGATTTTCTTTTTATCCTGAATATTATCTAAAAAGACATGCCGTCTGGCCGTGGGAATGCCCATCCTGCGGGCCTCATCCAAACCTGTAGAGGCGGCTGTTGTATATGAATCGATAAAAAAGAGCCCCCGTTTCTTCAAAACGGCAAGCACCGCATGCATGGCCTCCCGGTCTTCGGTAAAGCGGGAACCCATATGATTATTACTGCCGATCGCATGGGGAACGGTTTTCAAGTCCTTCGCAACCAGAGCTTGTATCCGCTGCGGAGAATATTTCAGATACAATGCACCGGGGCCGGGATCATAAGCAGGATTGTGGGCCTGCATGGGCAGATGCAACAGTACGTCATGCCCCTTTTCCCAGGCCTGCTCTTCCTGTTTTTGTGTATACGGGGCTTTCGGTAGAAAGGAAAAGGTCAAATTAAGATCAAGGGTAAGCAAACGCCGACCAATCTGCTGGTGATAGCCCATATCATCAATAATAAGAGCGATCCGTGGTCGGACATCCTGGGCTTCCTTATCAGTGGAATCCGTTGCACCGGTTTTTTCAACCGCCGTTTCCCGTGGCTCAGGGAGGTTTGGTTCTTCAAAGACAACGGATGTTTTGTCCGCTTTTCGCTCTGCAGAACTCGCCGGTGTCTGTTCTCTAAGCGCCTCACCCGATGAAAAAAAACGACAGGACGGCACCAGGAGCATAATCATTGCCAGGGCAAAAACTTGCCGGCGGGCAATGTTGCATGTACTTCCCACTTACTGCTTCCTGGCCAGAATATAGCCGGCAATGGAAACCAGCAGTTCATAACTCTCCTGCTCATCACCGGCGGCAAAAATTTCAAGAGCCGCCACCGCTTCACCGACCAGAGATTCAGCCCGACTGCGGGCAAAATGAAAACCGCCAAGCTCCTCCAATAAACCACGCAGCTGTTCACAGGTTTCGGCACCCGACCTGTCGCCGGTCAACAGAGAACACAACTCCTCATACTCGTCGGAATTTGCTTTTTCAAGGGCGGCAATGAGCGGCAGGGTGATTTTTCCTTCAAGAAAATCATTGCCCACCTTCTTTCCGGTCTCCTTTTGGTTGCCGAGATAATCCAGCAGGTCATCCACCACCTGAAAGGCCACGCCCACCTTTTCGCCGTAACGGCCGAGTGCCTGCTGTTGGACGCTTGTTCCACCGGCAAACATGGCCCCAAGCATACAGGTTGAGGCAATCAGGCTGGCTGTTTTCCGCTCAAT
>DRLX01000162.1 GCA_011322715.1 Desulfobulbaceae bacterium | reverse complement strand
TACGCGCCACAACCGGCAGAAAAAACGGGGAGATGTGTACCGATCATGAAAAGCAAGGCTATCTTTTCCTGCAATATTCATCAGACGCCCTCCTCGGATTGCCCTTTTCCACATCATCGGCCGATGGAAGGCGAAGATGTTCGGCCGGGGTGACATAGCAGAGAAAATCAGCGCCATGCATGGCCGCAACTGCACCGCCGATGGCCGCTGTTATATGGTCATAGCCGGAGCCTATATCGGTGACCAGGGGACCCAGGACATAAAATGGTGCATTATGGCAGAGTTTTTTCTGCAGTTTCATGTTCATTTCAATTTCATGCAGGGGGACATGACCCGGTCCTTCAATCATAACCTGTACATTTTGTTGCCATGCCTTCTTTGTCAGTTCGCCAAGGGTAATCAATTCCTGTATCTGGGGAGCATCGGTTGAATCTTTGATCGCGCCGGGCCGGAGGCCGTCACCAAGGCTGATGCAGACGTCCGAAGCTTCGCAGATTTCAAGAAGCCGATCAAAATGTTCATAAAATGGATTTTCATTACCGGTTCTGATCATCCATTCAAATAAAATAGCCCCACCCCGGCTGACAATCCCACACAACCGTTTATTCGCCTGCAGGCTGTCCACACATTTCCGGGTCAACCCGGCATGAATCGTCACAAAATCAATTCCGTTTTCGGCATGCAGTTCCACGGTTGTAAACCAGTCATCGATGGTGATATCCTTGACCGCCTTGCCTGTCCGGGTCAGGGTATCATAAATAGGGACGGTGCCGAGCATGAGGGGGATCTCCGCGACCAGCCTTTTGCGAAATTCAGCAGTATTACCGGCGACGCTTAAGTCCATTAATGCGTCGGCTTTGTATTCAACCGCCATATGGGCCTTGTGCATCTCTGCATCAAATGAACAAACATCTCCGGAAACTCCAATATTGACGTTCACTTTGGTCTTCAGACCGCTGCCGATACCGGTTGCTTTCAGGTTCCGATGATGTCGGTTGGCAGGAATTGCAATATGCCCTTTCGCAACTTTTTGTAGAAGTTCCTGCCCTGTTATTGCCTCTTTAGCAAGAACATCCTCCATCTGTGGAGTCAAAATGCCTTTTTTCGCCGCATCGATCTGAGTTGTATATTTCTTAGCACTGCTCCCCATTTTCGGCCTCCGGTTTAGTTTCTTGTTTTTCTGGTCCGTGTTTCACTATCAGGGCCAATCTTTTCTGTGTCCGATTTGTCGGGACCCTGACGCACCTATTTTTCAATTTTTCAATTAGATTTACGTACGGGTTTTGTTCAGAGAACCTTGGAGTGGCGGCACTCCGCATTGTACAGGGCTAAAACAGTGCGGGATGACAAGAATGCCGAAAACCGCATGCAATACACTCTACGTAATTAAGCGAAGAACCGAAAAAATAAGGATAGCTGTGCAGGGGAACAGAGAATGAACAAGCAAAGAAGAAAAGGAACAAACAGAATGCTTCATACACTTTCCCTACGACGGCACTAACCGTATCAGGTTCCAAGGGTTGAAGTTTTTTACTTCTCTCAGCTTTGTTTAAAAAGCACCCCCAGTGAACTGGCAACATCTGTTTAGCTGCAATCACTCTCTCCTGTCAACAGCTATTTATAGAAATATAAGAACAAAGCTCTGCCCGATTTTATATAACCGGATAATTATCGGTATTGAGTTTAAGGAAAAAACGAAGTATTTCTATCTGTGAATTTATACTGTGTCTTGGGAGGAGAAAATTATGGCGGAAATTAAATCGACCATGGAGCTGGTGCTGGAACGGGCCGCCCGGATGGGTAAGGCTTCCAGCGAAGAAATAGCCAATGATGAGGCAAAAAAAACAGGAATGCAGCTCATTGCCGCCTATCTTGAGGGTAAGGGCGATTCCCCATCACAGCTTCTGAGCAGGCAGGACCCGCAACAGCAGCAAGCTGTTCGCCGGGGCATGGCGGAGGCCCTGTTACGCAACATTTTCCTGCCCCGCGATGAACATGCCCGGGAAAGGACGGAACAGGCCACCCGCGGCCTTCTTGATCTGGCGGGAGGAGCGGGAGATATTGTCTCGATCTGTCAGGAAATGCAACATGTTATCGGCCAATACCAGCAGCATCGAGAGCAGTTGAAGAGCCGGCTTGAGGAGCAGATGCGCATGCAGTACGAGCAGCTGCTGGCCCAACAGATGGGCGGGCAGGCCGAAGGCATGCAGATTGATCCCACCACCCAGCCCAAGTTTCAGGAGGAATGGGCCCGGGTTGAGGCCGAGCTGGACGACCAGTATAACCAGGCCCTGGCCCAGTATAAGGAACAGCTTCAACAACGGCTGGCCCTATGAAAATCGATCCGTCCTCCCGAGTATCTACACTGCAAAAGCGGCTTCGCCGAAAAAAATACGACGCCCTGCTTGTCACCGAGCCGTATAATCGTCGATACCTGAGCGGCTATACGGCCGCTGATCACGGCATTGGCGAGACGGCCGGCGTGCTTCTCATTCCCGCCGTCGGAACGCCCTGCCTGCTCACCGATTCCCGTTTTGTTCTCCAGGCGGAGGAAGAGGCGGCCGGTTTTGAAGTCGTCCTCTATCCCCGGGGTCTGGCACCGTTACTTAAAAAAATGCTGCCCCGGCTCGGTACCAGGACCCTTGCCTTTGAAAGCGAATATATGCTCCATGCCACGGCCGGTCGACTGGCAAAAGCTCTTGGTGACTGTGGTGTCGAGTTTGTCGCAACCACCGGCCTGATTGAGCGGATGCGGGTGATTAAATCCGAGGATGAGATCGCCCTCTTGAAAAAGTCGGTGCTGCGTAACGAGCAGGTCTTCAACCTGGTGTATAATACCATTGAACCGGGAATGAGTGAGCGGGAGATTGCCCTTGCTCTTGAACTGACCATGCATGAGCTGGGCGCGGAACGGCCGAGTTTTGAAACCATTGTCGCCTTTGGGGACAACGGCGCCAAACCCCATGCCGTTCCCGGAGATCGTCTTTTGAAGCCCGGTGAGATTGTCCTGATCGACATGGGGCTGGTCCTTGACGGCTATTGTTCGGACATGACCAGGACCTTTGTCGCCGGTAAACCGGACAGTACCTATCTTGAGCGGTTACGGGTGGTCCGACGGGCGCAGCTGGCCGGCATCCAGGCCATTTGTGCCGGGGTTTCCTGTCGGGATGTTGACCTGGCCGCCCGCCGGGTCATTGATGATGCCGGTTTTGGTGAATATTTCGGCCATGCCCTCGGCCATGGTGTCGGTCTTGCCGTGCATGAAGACCCCAGACTGTCCTCCCGCAGCCGGAAAAAACTCAAACCCGGCATGGTAGTCACCGTGGAGCCGGGTATTTATCTTCCCGGCTGGGGCGGGATCCGTCTGGAAAACATGGTCGTTGTCCGCAAGGACGGTGCTGAAGTTCTCAACGAAGATACAACCGGTTTGAACCTGTAATATTTCCGCCTGAATTGAGCGTTTCATCGACCAGTTCGGGCAAATACAAAAAGACAAGT
>DRLX01000161.1 GCA_011322715.1 Desulfobulbaceae bacterium | reverse complement strand
CGCTGTTGCTGTAATCGGCGCAATGACCACACTGGGTGGTGAGCTGAATACAACCTTCACAACGATTGAAGGCAAACTTAAAACTGCAAACACACCTGCAGCCTAAGTTACGCCAAACTGGCATAATAATATATTGAATAGAGACTTTGGAGCCAGCCTTCCAAAGTCTCTATTTTTATTTAAAAGAGGGAGCCATCACAATGAACAAGGCATTTATCAAAAATATCATCTCATCAGAAACCGGCGCTACTGCTGTTGAATATGGCCTCATTGCTGCACTGATCGTTATCGCAACCATCGGCGCTCTGACCAGCATGAGCAATACATTTACCGGCAGTCTGGATACCACCTCTGCCACCCTGACCAGTGCCATGAAAAGTAATTAACCGGCCCTCACCCCAGTCTTGCATGACCTTTTGTGATTGCCCGTCAGCGCCATTGTTATCCTGACCGCAAAATTCCCCTGTCTTTTCCAGATCATTTAACATGATTAACGAAAAAATTATCTTTTCCCTATATTTTCTAGGGAGATAGAAATTCACAGTAAGCGGAAACAATCGTTGTGTTAACCATAATATTACTTATTTTATTTGCGGGCCTTATGTTTTGGGCGGCCTATACTGACCTGACACGCCTCACCCTGTCAAACCGTCTTTGCCTGATCACGGCGCTGCTCTATCCGCTATATCTTATGACACGTTATCTGGATGGTTACGGTCTGCCTCTGGAAAATATACTGCTGTCTCTGGCCATCGCAGTTGTCCTATTTATCATCTGCGCCGGTTTTTTCGCCCTCAATGTCATGGGCGGCGGTGACGTAAAATTTATCCCTGCGGTCGCTTTATGGGCCGGGACAACCCATATATTGAATTTTTTGCTCATCACAGCTGTTATCGGCGGATTATTTGCGGGCAAAATTATCGTCCAGAATCGCATAAAAGCATCAAAATATTTGAAATCTTCAGAAAATATAAACCTCTCCGTGGCAGAAAAGGAAGAGAGTGCGGTTCCTTATGGTGTCGGCATTGCCATTGGCGGACTTTATGTGGCCTATCAAATATTCACTGAAATCAGCCGTGCCAGTGCCTAAGGACTGTAAAACAAGGATTATGTAAATGAATATAAACATGAAAAGCGTCGTATTGATCGGGATTGCACTGGTCGTGGCTGGAATACCCGCCATGCTGGCCAAAAGCCTTGTCAGCACACCTGCACCGCAACTGGCCAATGATCAACCGGTGGTGGTTCAGGTCGCCGATTCAAAAATGAAAGTCCTTATCGCCGCCGGTAATATGCCGGTTGGCCATTTCATCAAAGCCGAAGACCTGGCCTGGCAATCATGGCCGGATGAAACGGTACATGACAGTTATATTCAACAGGGAGCTGGAACCAAAATAGAAAATTTTGTCGGCGCTGTCGCCACGACAAGCATGGCTTCAGGCGAACCTATTTTAAATAACCGTCTTATCAAACCCGGAAACAGAGGGTTCATGGCGGCGGTACTCCCCCCCGGCATGCGCGCTATTTCTGTGCGGATAACCGCCACCAGCGGCAATGCCGGCTTCGTCTTTCCGGGCGATAAGGTAGACATCCTGCTTACCCATGAGGTTGAAGTAAACAGCGCCAACAGGAACACGGCACGGGTTAGTGAAACGGTCCTGAAGGATGTCCGCGTTCTGGCCATTAATCAGCGCACTGACAATCCGACCCATACCCCCTCTATCGGCAAAACGGCTACGTTGGAAGTAAGCGCGAAAGATGCCGAAAAAATCTCGCTTATCAAGAGCATGGGGGAACTGACATTGATTTTGAGAAGTATCGGCAACGAGACTAAAGATGGATCGTCTTTGACCGCAGAAAATTCAACAATAACTTGGGACAGCGAGGTCAGCAAGCAGATTTCCGGCTCTACCAACAACGCAAAACTTTCCGTAGATGTCTTTCGCGGGGGCCTTAAGGATGGCAGTACCACCATCGACTTTAACAAGCTCATGAATCAGGCCATGACCTCGGGACCAATTAATGGCAGCGCCCAGGAATAAGAGGAAAAAACAATGATAACCACTTCACAAAAAACGGCGGCGGGGGCTTTTGTAAAATGGATGAAATGCCTTGTTGTTGCGGCATTATCCCTACCCATTCTGTCAATGTCCGGGAATCTTGATCTGGCGGCAAAAGCCACGGATCATCAGGAAATTGAAGTGGGCAAAGGGACATTGATCCGCTTTAAAGAACCCGCGAATAACGTATTTATCGCCAATGCAAAGGTGGCTGACATACAAATCAAATCCCCGACGCTGGTCTATGTCTTCGGCAAAAAACAGGGTGAGACAAATCTCTATGCGGTGAATGATGATGATAAAGTGGTTTATGAAGGCACCATATCGGTCAATCACAATCTGGGCAGTCTGGAAACCGCCCTCAAGCATGTGATTCCCAATGCCAGCATTAACGTACAGTCCTATTCAGGCCTGCTCGTTCTGACCGGCAATGTGGACAATGCAGAAGAAGCCGAGGATGCACGGCGCATGGCCGAAGATTTTATCGGCAAGAAAAGTACCATCATCAACAAGCTTCAGATTGCAACCCCCATGCAGGTAAACCTGCGGGTCAGAATCGCCGAAATCGGCCGTGATACCAAGAAAGAACTGGGATTTAACTGGGAAAATATTTTTGCCAACGGCGGGACGTCCGTTGGCATACTTCAAGGCTCCAATGTGGTTGATCTTATTCCCGACCCCACGGGCATCACCAATAATCTGGTCAAGCAATTCATCGCGCCTACTGATGGAGTCAATAACTTGTTTGGCGGCTTTCGGGCCGGAAAATTTGACATTAATTTTATCATTGATGCCCTTGAAACAGAAGGTGTCCTGTCCATTCTGGCGGAACCAAATCTGACCACGCAGTCCGGTGAGCCGGCTAATTTTCTTGCGGGCGGCGAATACCCGGTCCCGACACTCGACCAGAATGGCCGGGTTATCATCGAATTTAAAGAATTTGGTATCTCTCTGGAATTTACCCCGACCGTTCTGGACAGTGGACGCATTAATATGCATATCAAGCCGGAAGTGAGCCAGTTAAGCTCCAACGGTGCGGTAACCATTCAGGGCTTTAACATCCCGGCCTTAAGTACCCGCCGGGTGGATACCACAATTGAACTGGGCAGTGGCCAGAGTTTTGCCATTGCCGGTCTGTTGCAGAATAACGTCAGCCATGATTTATCAAAATTTCCGTGGCTCGGGGACATCCCCATTCTGGGTGGTCTGTTCAGGTCCAGCAAATTCCGCCGTCAGGAAACAGAGCTGGTCGTCATTGTGACCCCCTATATCGTACAACCCCATAAAGGCGGCACCATGCCCCTGCCAACAGACGGCTTTGAAGTCCCCAGCGATTATGACCGCTATATAAAGGGGCAATCATATGCCACCAAAAAGCCGGATATGCCCGAACCTGTACAGGGTAAAAACGGTCACAAGCTGAAAAGCGCCGTTGGTTTCATACTGGATTAGGGAATAAAAAATGCAAAAAACAGTGATACAGAAAAACACAAACAGCTTTTCCAGACTGATCTCCACGACAGGCCTTATTCTGGCCAGCCTGGTCCTTGCCAGCTGTAGTGGCGCGGCAAATTTCGCCAATGGCGACAGTCAAAAGCGCAACGAAGTCACCATGATTAAAATACCTTTTATGATGACCTTTGAGGCCGGAAGTACCAGCCTGTCCGATAATGCTGTCCGGCAGCTGGATATGTTTATGATGAGAAGCAATGTGTCATACGGCGATGAATTGAGTATGGATTTCCCGCTTAACCGGGATGGTGGCCTGTCTGATGAGAATCAGAAAAGACTGACCTTCCTGACCGGACTGTTAAAAAACCGTGGTTTGCATCTGGCCGCCGAAGTTACCCCTTATGGCATGAGCCCGTCCCCAAACAAGGCCCGGTTATTAATCTCACGCTATGTGGTAACACCACCCAGATGCGGCGACTGGTCACAACCGTCCACCGGTAACTATGGCAATATGAACCTGCCCGATTTCGGCTGTTCCACACAGGCATCTCTTGGGCTCATGGTGGCCAACCCCCGTGACCTGATCACAGGGGCAACAGGCGGGTCAACGGATGCGGAAAAAGCGGCAAAATCCATTCATACCTATAGAACGAAAAAACCTGCAAAATCATCATCAGGTGCAAGTTCAGGCAAAGCAAAGAAAAAATAACAGGAATTACTCATGAGCATAGCTTCACTGCTGAAAAAGAATGAAACTGTCGAAGATGAATTCGAAGCCTACGTCTGTGATGATGAAACAACACAGGCGTTGGTTCCCGTGCTTAATGAGCGCGAATGGAGTACGTCCCAGATTAAAAAAGGCGGCATCGAAAATGCAATCCGCACGCTGGCCACTGCCTCACCTCCCAAATTTCTGTTTGTTGATCTGGCAAAATCCAAAAACCCCATGGACGATATGAATGCCTTGGCCGAAGTTTGCGAACCAGGCACGATGGTCATTGCTGTGGGCAAGGAGAACGATATTTCCCTCTATCGGAATTTAATCAATTCCGGCGTCCATGAATATATGGTCAAACCCGTAACCACTGAGCAGATCAGAGAATGTATTCTGGCGGCAGAAAATACGCTTCGACTGGCCAATGAAACGGAAGTACATGTGGTCGAAGATGCCACGGACAAGCTGGTGGCTGTCATCGGTATGCGCGGCGGCGTTGGCGCCAGCACAATCGTCAGCAGTTGTGCGTGGATCATTGCCAATGACATGAACCGCAACACCGCCATCCTCGATATGGATATTTATTTTGGCACCGATGCCCTGACCTTTGATCTGGAACCGGGACGGGGACTTTGTGACGCTTTGGAAAATCCCAGCCGTATTGACGGACTGTTCATTGAACGGGCCATGATCAAGCAGGGCGACAATCTGTCCATTCTGGGATCAGAAGCCTCTTTAAACGATCCGACCTATACGGATCCTTCCGCCATGAGCCACCTGCTGTCGGAACTGAAGCATAATTTCAACTATGTAATCATGGACCTGCCCCGCAATATGGCGGCTGAATATCCCCTGATGTTATCAGAAGCCGATGAAATAATTCTGGTCTCTGACCTCTCTTTGGCGGCGGCTCGTGACATCATCCGTTTTCTGGCCCTCTGTAAAACCGTCGCCCCGGACAAAACTGTAAAAGTCATCCTGAATAAAGTCGCAGGGGCTGGCATGGTTGAAGTCGATAAAAAAGATTTCGAGGCTTCCATAGAACGATCTGTGGACTGGGAAATACCCTTTGATGCCAAACTGATGGTTCAGGTTTCGCGTGCCGGAAAACCTATGCCCCAAGCCGCATCAATGAGCAAAATAGTAAAGGTACTGAAATCTGTCAGTGCAAATATTACCGGTGACAGTACAGAGAACTCAAAAGGTTCATTCTGGAATAAGTTAACCTCCGGATCAAAGAAATAGGCAGAACAACGATACAGAGACCTTGAGTATTAGATTAAAACAGCGAAATCGTGAGAAAAAATGAAACCGGCATTTGGAAGAAAAACAGGCTCAGATAGCAGCCCTACCCTGATGGCTAAAAAATCGCGCCCCCAGGGCGGTTTTGGCAAGGGACAACTGTCGTCTGGCCATGATGCTGTACCCGCGAATAGTATACCCAAAGAAAATAGCGTACCCTCAGATGCAAATATGGTTGATCGGGCCTATGACCTTATCGAGTCCGTAATGCTGGAAAAAATGGCCCCGGAACAGGCCCGTGAGATGGAACGGAATGAAGTGACAAACTTCATTGAAGATCTCATTGACGAAGAAACACGCCGCCATCATATGGAATTGAATGAGCTGGAGCGCCGCGACCTGATTACCGTTCTATTGAATGACCTCCTGACCTCTGAAAGTAGAAAAACAGAAAAGGTCGTGGAAGAAGAAGTCAATGTTGTCCGCAAACGCAAGGAAGTCCAGAAACAAACCAATGAACAAAAGCAACAGGTCAGTCAGGACAGCATCATGGATGCCAAGGACCGTCTGCAACCCCTGCTTTTGGAATATATTGATGCCTCCGCCGCCAATGAAATGGACCGCTCAGAGCTGGCAGAGCAAGTCAGTGAAGCGGTTAATGAGCTTATGGCTCAGGAAAAGATCAATCTGAACCTGCGGGAACAACGTGATCTGGTTAATATGTTGCTCCATGATATGCTGGGCCTTGGCCCGCTGGAGCCACTTCTGGATAATGAAGAAATTACCGAAATCATGGTCAACGGGCCGAAACAGGTCTATATCGAGCAAAGCGGCAAGCTTATTCTGTCTGATGTAACCTTCCGGGATAATCAGCATCTGATGAATATCTGTACCCGGATTGTGACCGCCGTAGGGCGCCGGGTGGATGAATCCACGCCACTCTGTGATGCGCGTCTGAAAGACGGCAGCCGGGTCAATATCATCATTCCACCGCTGGCTCTGGACGGGGCCTCCATTTCCATTCGTAAGTTTGCCAAACAGAAAATTACCCTTGACCATATGATCGACTGGAAAAGTCTCTCTCATCAGATGGGGACGGTACTGAAAATTGCCGGTGCCTGTCGCCTGAATATTCTAATTTCCGGCGGAACCGGCTCTGGTAAAACCACAATGCTTAATGCGCTCTCGCGCATGATTGATGTGGGCGAACGGGTCGTGACCATTGAGGATACTGCCGAGCTTCAAATGCAGCAACCCCATGTTGTCCGGCTGGAAACCCGTCCGGCCAATCTTGAGGGCAAGGGTGAAATCAGTATGCGCGACCTTGTGAAGAATGCCCTGCGTATGCGGCCTGATCGTATTATTCTGGGGGAAGTGCGAGGGGCCGAGGCCTTTGATGTGCTTCAGGCCATGAATACGGGCCATGATGGCTCCATGTGTACCCTTCACGCCAACAACCCGCGCGAAGCCCTGACCCGTATGGAAAATATGATCGGTATGGCCGACCTGAAACTCCCTCAGAAAGCTGTTCGAGAACAGATTGCCGGGGCCGTGGACCTTGTGGTTCAGGTTTCGCGTATGCGGGACGGCGGACGGCGCTGTGCGGCAATCACGGAAATTGTCGGGATGGAGGGTGACATCATCACCACCCAGGACCTGTTTATATATGAATTTACCGGAGAGGATGCGGACGGAAACCTGGAAGGACGGTTCAAGTCCACAGGTGTCCGTCCGTATTTTATGGAAAAAGCCGCCTATTTCGGTTTGGACAAAGCATTGATGGAGGCCTTATAGGAACAACTATGAATGTAACAGACCCCACCATAGTGATCATTGGAATTTTTGCCTGTGTCTTTATCCTTCTGGCCACACTGGCCGCTGCATCTGGTATGTTCAGTAATGGCAATAAAATCATTGGGAAAAAACTGGACAAGATTACAGCACGCCATGGCAACAACAAAGGGCGCGCACAGGAACAGGCCAAAAAGGCCCTTTTTGTAAAAAAAGAAACCTCTTTGTTTGACCGTTTCATCCCAAAACCCGATGAATTGAGAACAAGGCTGAATAAAACAGGCAAAAATATTACTTTTAAAAAATATGTCCTCACCTCATTGGCTTTGATCGTCATTTTTACCTTTTTTATGGATATTTTTGTCGGTATGTCCTTCGTACCGGCCCTGATGGTTGGCTTGTTTTCCGGACTGTTCATCCCCCATTTCTATATCAACAGAACCATCAATAATCGGTTGAAAAAGTTTACCAAGCAATTCCCCGAGGCTATTGACCTGATCGTTCGCGGCCTGCGAGCAGGATTACCCGTCACAGAATCAATCCATGCGGTAGCGCGTGAGATGCCGGACCCTATTTCCACTGAATTCGGCATGATCACCGATGAAATACGGTTGGGCAAGACAATGGATGAAGCCCTTTGGGCCACGGCCAAACGGCTGGATACCCCCGATTTCAAATTTTTTGTCATCAGTCTTTCCGTACAGCAGGAAACCGGGGGTAATTTGACAGAAACTCTGACCAACCTGACTGAAATCCTCAGGGGCCGAACACGTCTAAAGCTCAAGATCAAAGCTATGATTTCAGAAGGCAAGGCCAGTGCCTATATCATTGGCTCCCTGCCGTTTCTCATGTGTGGTCTGTTGTCCGCCATGAACTATGAATATATGTCGGTTATGTTCACTGATCCAAAAGGACAGATCGCCCTGATCGGCGCGGCGATCTGGATGGGGATTGGTGTTTTCATTCTGGCACAAATGATAAATTTCGAGGTCTAAACGATGGAAGCTTACCTGCCTGAAGGCATACTCATGGAAGACATCATAGCTATTCTGGCCGCTATGTCAGCCTTTCTGGTTGTCCTGGCAATCTGGAGTAGTGGGATCATCAAAGACCCCATGCATGGCCGTATCAAACATTTGCAGGACCGCAGGCAAGACCTGAAGCGGGGCTATACCGCACCCACCAAGCGTAAGCCCACTGTTGGCAAGGCGTCATACCTTGGCACCATACAAAGAATCGTTAACGGATTTAGTCTGCTTAAAAACGAACAGGCCGAAAAATTTCGCATGAAATTACTTCAGGGTGGTTATCGATCAAAAGATGCTCTGGTCTATTTTATGTTCTTTAAACTGGTATTGCCTATTTTGATTGGCATCGTCGCGGTTACACTGATCTATGGTATGGGGTTATTTGACCTGAAACCAATGATGAAAACGCTGGTCAGTGGTGGAGCGGTTCTGATCGCGTCTTTCCTGCCGGAAACTATCTTGAAAAATATCACCGTCAAACGTAATCTGCTCATGCAGCGGGCATTGCCAGACATGCTTGACCTTCTGGTGATCTGT
>DRLX01000160.1 GCA_011322715.1 Desulfobulbaceae bacterium | reverse complement strand
TGATCTTGCCTTCGAAGCTGCGACCACCATTTCCCTTCCCTATCTCCGCCCCCTGTTTACAGCGGCAATTGTCCATCTCTGTGAACGTGGAACGGGTAAGGGCAGGCGGGGGGAAAAGACGGGTGAATTTCAAGGGGGGGAAGGGAGCCTGAAAAGCGGCCCGGGACCGAGATAAACCAGCATGGCTGAACCAGGTTGTACCATCTCAACCATAACGAATAATGAAAATAGTCTGAAACGACGCAGCTCCATGGACTATTTTCGGATAAAAAAGTCAGGGTATCAAGTTGCGAAAGTGAATAATTGAATTATATATAGTTACATGGCGATATGAGAGCAAAAGGTTATTAATGAATATTTAACAAAAAGAGGTTCAGATCGTGAAGCAAAAACGAAAAATCATCCTGGTCTTGCTGCTGGTTCTCCTTGCTGCCGGAGGATTGTATTATCGGAAGACGGTCAGCCATCGGCAACCGGAAGGGCAGTTGCAGTTATACGGCAATGTGGATATTCGTCAGGTGGCGGTCGCCTTTTATGATACCGGGCGTATTAAAGATATACTGGTGCACGAAGGTGACCGGGTCAAGACAGGGCAACTGCTGGCCGAGCTCGATCCGGTCCGTTTGCAGGCCGATCTGAAACGAAAAGAGGCCGAGCTTGCTCTGCAGCAACAGATCGTGGCCAAACTGGAACATGGCTCCCGGCCGGAAGAAATTCAAGAGGCCAAGGACAAGGTCAAATCGCTGCAGGCCCAGGTCAATGACGCCCGGGTCACCTATGAACGGCTGCAGCGCATGTATGTCAAAAAAAGTGTTGCCCGCCAACAGGTGGATGACGCCCAGGCAAAATATCTCGCCCTGAAGCACCAACTGCAGGCCGCACAACAGGTTCTTGCCCTGGCCATAAAGGGACCACGGGTCGAGGATATCGCCGCCGCCAGGGCAAAGCTGCACGCCGAAGAGGCCGCAGTTACCCTGGCCCGGAAAAAACTTGAGGACAGCAAGGTCTATGCCGCCACCGACGGCGTCATCCAGGACCGGATCATGGAACCGGGCGACATGACCTTTCCCAATGCGCCGGTATTGACCCTGGCCCGCACCAACCCGGTCTGGGTCCGCGCCTATGTTCCCGAGCCCGATCTCGGCAAGATATGGCAGGGCATGAAGGCCACAATCAGCACCGACTCCTTTCCCGGCAAAAAGTACAGGGGCTGGGTTGGCTATATATCGCCAACGGCGGAATTTACGCCTAAAAATGTTGAGTCCCCTGAACTGCGTACCCGCCTGGTCTATCAGGTCCGGGTCTATGCCTGCGACTCCCGGGGTGAGCTGCGTCTGGGCATGCCGGCGACCGTGACCTTTGATCTGCACCAGTCACAAAAAGACGCCGGGAGCATGCAAGATGTCTGCGGCAAATGAGAGACAACCCGTACCGCCGGAGAAAAGGGATGATACCATCCTGGCGGTGACCAACGTCAGCAAACGGTTTCAGGTCGGCAAACGGACCATTCACGCCCTGTCCGAGGTTTCCTTTCAGGCAAGAGCCGGCATCGTCACCGGCCTGATCGGCCCGGATGGCGCCGGCAAAACGACCCTGATGCGCCTTGCCTGCGGCCTGCTTGTTCCTGATTCCGGCTCCATTACCGTGCTTGGCATGAACGCCACCAAAGATGCCCTCAAGGTCCAGCAATCAATCGGGTACATGCCCCAGCGTTTTGGTCTCTATGAGGACCTGACCGTCCAGGAAAACCTTGACCTCTATGCCGACCTGCACAAAGTCGCCGTCAAGGACCGACCGGCCCGCTATGAAAAACTGCTGCACATGACCGGGCTTGCGCCGTTTACCGGCCGCCTTGCCGGTCGCCTTTCCGGCGGCATGAAACAGAAGCTGGGTATTGCCTGTGCCCTGGTCAGTCCACCCCCGCTCCTGATTCTTGATGAACCGACCGTGGGTGTTGATCCGGTCTCCCGGCGGGAACTCTGGGAAATCGTCTATTCCCAGGTCAAGGAAATGAATATGAGCGTCCTGTTGTCCACGGCCTATCTCGATGAGGCCGAGCGTTGCAGCGAGGTGGTGCTTATGCACGAGGGCCGCTTTCTCGGCCAGGACGCACCTGAGGCCTTCAGCAGTCAACTGGTGGACAGGACCTTTGTCATCCATGGCCGCGGTGACGGCAATAAACGGGAATTACTGCGCAAGCTCAGCGATCATCCACAGGCCGTGGATGTCATTATCCTCGGCGACACCCTGCGCTTGGTGACCCGGACATCCATGAATTGTCAACAGGCTGCAGACACCTTTGCCATTGATTCAAAACTTTGGAAAATCGATGCCTGCAAACCACGCTTTGAAGACGCCTTCATCGATAAACTGCAACAGCACAGAGAGCAGACGGGCGCAACAAAACGAGGCGCTATTACGGCCGCAACCGTGAAGAAAAAGAAGGATGAGGCCGCCATTGTGGTCAAAGACCTGCGCCGCGAGTTTGGTGATTTTGTCGCGGTCAAAGACTTGAGTTTTACGGTTGGGCGCGGTGAAATCTTCGGCCTGCTCGGGGCCAACGGCGCCGGCAAGACCACCACCTTCCGCATGCTCTGCGGACTGCTGCCCGCCACCAGCGGTACCTTGCAGGTCGCCGGTCACAATCTGCGGATTGCCCGGGCGCCTGCGCGGGCAAAAATCGGCTACATGGCCCAGAAATTCTCCCTGTACGGAGATCTGACCGTGCGCCAGAATCTCAACTTTTTCAGCGCCGCCTATGGACTGCGCGGCAAACGGCAGAAGGAACGGATCCAGTGGGCCCTGGACTCCTTTGAACTGGCCGAGATCCAGGACAACGACTCCGAGGACCTGCCCCTGGGCTACAAGCAGCGTCTGGCCCTGGCAGCCGCTCTGATGCATGAGCCGGAGATTCTCTTTCTCGATGAGCCGACTTCGGGTATCGACCCGTTGGCCCGCCGGGAATTCTGGAGCCATATCAATGCGCTGGCAAGCGCCGGCGTCACCGTTATGGTAACCACCCATTTCATGGAAGAGGCCAGTTATTGCGACAATCTGGTCATCATGGCCCGGGGACAGGTGCTGGCCGCCGGTTCGCCCTCCGAACTGACCGCCCGCTACCGCAGCCCGGACAACCCGGAACCGTCCATGGAAGACACCTTTATTCACCTGATCGAAGAGTTCGAGCAGCAGCAGGGAAAAACCAGTTGAGGAAGAGAAGGCATGCCTGACATACAGTTAGAAAAAACCAAAAGAGGTCTGCGATGGATATAATGCGTCTACGCGGCCTGGTCCGCAAGGAAAGCCGACAGATTATCCGTGATCCCTCATCCATCGGCATCGCCTTTTTTCTGCCGGTGCTCCTGTTGCTGATCTTCGGCTACGGGGTCAGTCTGGATGCACGCCATGTCCCTCTGGCGCTTGTGGTTGAAAAAAACAGCCCCCAGGCCATGGCCCTGGTGTCCGGATTCAACCAGTCCGACTATTTCCTGCCCATTCCGATGCGCTCCATCCAACAGGCGGAACAGGCCCTCATGCACCGGAAGGTCGACGGCATCATCTGGCTGCGCCATAATTTCGCCCGCGACCTGCTCACAGGCGGCAAGGCGCCCATTGGTGTTATCGTCAACGGGGTGGATTCCAACAAGGCCCGCCTGATCGAGGGCTATGTCACCGGTGTCTGGTTCAACTGGCTTGAGCGGATGACCGGGGCCCAGGGCCGGAAACTGAAGGTGCCGGTGACAGTGGAACATCGGGTCTGGTTCAACGCGGCGGTGCGCAGCCGTGATTACCTGGTGCCCGGCCTGATCGCCATCATCATGACGCTCATCGGCGCCATGCTGACATCCATGGTCGTGGCCAGGGAATGGGAACGCGGCACCATGGAGGCTTTGATGGTGACCCCGGTTTCCATGAAAGAGGTCATCGCCAGTAAAATTATCCCCTATTTCCTCCTTGGCATGGGCGGCATGCTGCTGTCCGTGCTGATGGCGGTCTTTCTCTTTCAGGTGCCATTGCGCGGTTCCATGTGGCCCCTGATCGTCTCCTCCTCCCTGTTCATGTTCACGGCCATCAACATGGGTCTGTTGATCTCCGTGGCCGCAAAAAACCAGTTCGTCGCCGGTCAGATAGCCATTGTCATCACCTTTCTGCCCGCATTTATCCTGTCCGGCTTTGTCTTTGATATCAGAACAATGCCGGTGGTCATCCAGTGGCTGACCCACCTGGTGGCGGCCCGTTACTTTGTCGATATTCTCCAGACCCTGTTTCTTGCCGGTGACATCTGGCCCCTTTTTCTGATCAATTCGGTCTGGCTTGCCGTTATGGCCCTGTTTTTCCTGATGATTATCAAGAAAAAATCCCGTAAACTTCTGGAATAATTTGTGTTATGCTGAGAAAAATATTCGCCCTGATGAAAAAGGAATTTCGAGCCATTCTCAAAAACAAAAAAACACGAATGGTCCTGATCATTCCGCCCATTGCCCAGATCCTGGTTTTCGGCTATTCGGCCAGTTTTGACCTCAACAAGGTCCCATTCGCCATCTACAACGAGGACCCCGGCCTTGCCTCCCGGCAGTTACTGGCACGTTTTCAGGGAGCGGAAACATTTCATCTCGTTGCCACCATAGACCATGATGACGGCATCGCCCCGCTCATCAATGAAAAAAAGGTGATGCTGGTCCTGCATATCGGGCCGGATTTCACCAGAAACCTGAGCAAAGGGCAGCCCGCAAAACTGCAGGTCATCCTGGATGGAAGAAATTCCAACAGCGCCATGATCAGTCTGAATTATGTACGCACCGTTGTCATGGGCTTTAACAGTCACTGGGCCGCCCTCCACGGGGGCCATCATGTGCCGGCCCAGCTGGTTGTCAGCTCCTGGTTTAACAGCAGTCTGGATTCCCACTGGTTTATCATTCCCGGTATTGTCGCCCTGCTGGCCCTGGTTGTCACCCTTGAGGTAACGGCGCTCTCCGTTGCCAAGGAGCGCGAAGCCGGCACCTTTGACCAGTTGCTGGTCACCCCCATGACACCGCTGGAAATCCTGATCGGCAAATCCCTGCCCGGCTTTATCATCGGATTTGTCGAGGCCACCTTTATCATCACCATGACTATTCTCTGGTTTCATGTCCCCTTTCGTGGCTCCTTTCTCGTTCTCTATCTGGGAATCTTCGCCTTTCTTCTTTCAGCCATTGGTATCGGATTGATGATCTCTTCTATTTCCGTTACCCAGCAGCAGGGGTTAATGGGCGCCTTTCTCTTTCTGGTACCGGCGGTCATTCTGTCCGGGTTTGCCACCCCCATCGAAAATATGCCGCGGTTTGTCCAGTATATTACCTACCTCAACCCCATGCGCTATTTTCTGATTATCGTCCGTTCAAGTTTCCTCCAGGGGGCCTCCTTTGACCTGCTCTGGAACCTGTACTGGCCCATGGTACTCATTGGTATTGCGACCCTGACCGCGGCGGGGATGCTATTTCGTAACCGAATGTATTAACAGATTAAAACAGGAAAAATCATGAAGAACACAACACCACGTACTGAACAAAAACATACCGCCCGGGGACGTTCTCCGTTTCTCCAGCAAAAAGAACGAATCCTGTTGCTCTCGGCGGCGATCCTCTGCCTGCTTGGATCCTGGCATACGGCCGTTGCCCGTGACCTGGGAACAGTGCTGCTTGAGGTGGAAAAAAAGGCGCCGGACCTGCAGGCGGCAGCCGAGGCCGTAAATGTTGAAAAAGCCAACATAAAGGTGGAAAAAAGCAGGTATTTCGGCGAGGTAGATGCCCTGGCCAGAAACACCAACAATAAGGACAACCGCCTGATCAACCCGATCTCCTATCCGGCTGCCCTGCAACCCGATCTTTTTGACGACAGCCAGTTCGGATACGGCCTGACCGCCAGGGTGCCGCTTGATATCAACGGCAAGATCAGCGCCCGCCTGAAGGCGGCCCGCCAGTTAAAAGCAGCCGTTGATGCGGGCCTGGGTGATGTCCGTCTGCAACTCCTGCATACGGCCGCCGCCCTGTACCATGATATCGAAGGGACCCTGGCGGACCAAAAAGCTCTGCAACGCCAGATAGATGCACTGCAGGCCCACATCCGGACCACCGAGGCAGCCATAGAGGCTCAACAGGCCATTCCGGTCAAGAAAATGCGGCTGGTGACCGAACGTGAAGACGTTAAAGGTCGACTCGCCGCGCTGAAAGGACGGGAGAAGCAGTTACGGGCGGCCCTGGCCTCCCTGATGGCGGCCCGGACCTTTCCCGATGCCATCTCCCCCATCCACGTCCTGCCGAAAAAGCTGGACTGGCAGGAAACGCTTATTGATCAGCGCCCCGATATCACGGCGGAAAAGGCGCGTTTAACCGCTGCTGAATCATCCGTACGGGCGGCACAGGCTGAACGGTATCCACAGATGGATGTGGATGGCTCCTGGCTACGCAACCAGGGATACAACGGTGAAGGCGACGACAACTGGACGGTTTCCGTTCGCCTCGGCCTGCCCCTGTGGGACGGCGGCGGCAGGAGGGCGCAGGTGGAAAAATCCGGGGCCGAGGTACGGGTACGGCAACAGAAGCTGGCCGCTCTGCGCTACCGGGCAAGGGCGCAGTTTATCGCCGCCCGGGCCGACTGGGATGCGGCCGCGGCCAGATATAATGCCGCCGTGGCCTCGGAAAAGGCCGCAAAGGAAACCGCACGAATCCAGGCAAACAGATTTAACGAGGGATTGATCACGGCCGATGACCTTGTGAATGCCGAGGCGGCCCTGGCAACGGCCCGTTCCGGCAAGGCCATAGCGCTTACCGACTGGTGGAAGGCGGGTGATAAAATCCAAATCGCCCTTGGACGTGAACCGGCATTGTATCCCGGCAGACAGGCAAAAAAATAATATCGAACAGGGACACCCGCAACGTCAACAAAACGGCACATTTGCGGCTAAAGCCGCTCCTACGATATGCACCAAAATTCTTATTTTTGGTAGGAACGGATTCAGCCGCCTCTGCTGTCCATACGGGCTGAACCGTCCAAAAAATTCGCGAGGTAACC
>DRLX01000159.1 GCA_011322715.1 Desulfobulbaceae bacterium | reverse complement strand
GGCAGTGCAGACAGAGGAGAGTCGGGACAGTAGCAAACTTGCGGCTGAATTTATACGAAAGCTCAATGACAATGAGGTTATTCTTTCTCCGGTTCAGGAAAAGAAGCTGTATACCCGCCTGCTTGGTGAGCTAACGGTTGCAGATATCCATAAGGCTTTGCTGCGAATGAACACCAATGTCAGGCATGTCGTCGGCGTAGCCGGTACCGTGGATCTGCGTAAAGAAAAGAGCAAGCCCGAAGATATTCTGCGCCGAACCTTTGCAGCTATTGCCGCTGCTCCCGTGCAGCGCTGGACCGGTGAAAAAGTTGCCTCCTTTCCTTATCTTTCCCCTCCCGCACACCAGGGAAAGATAGAAAAGATTATTGATCATCCCGCCATCGGAATGACCACGACTGTTCTGCAAAACGGTATCCGGATCAATGTGAAGAAAACCTTATTTAAAGAGCATGAAGCGCTGCTTACAGTCAATTTCGGTCACGGGAAACTTTCGGAGCCTGCCGCCGGACTTGATAAGCTGGCCGAGGCGGTTGTAGCCGAGAGCGGCGTCGGCCGCCTGACAAAAGAACAGCTTGAAACGGCCCTTGCCGGTCGCAACGGACAGGTTCGTTTTTCCGTCGGTCCCGAGAGTTTTCGCTTTTCGGGTAAGGGGTTGAGCCGTGAGTTGGAACTGATGCTGCAATTGGTCTATACTTCTCTTGCCGATCCGGTTTTCCGACCAGTGGCATATACACGCTCAATGAAGCGTTTCCATCAGATGTATCAGGCCATGCAGGGTTCCGTGGATGGTACCTATCAACTGGTTGGGGACCGTTTTTTTGCGGGCGGCAATCCGCGATACGGTTATCCTCCAGCCCGCGATTTTTTCAGATTGACCCTGGAGCAGGTACGCCGTTGGCTTACCGATTCCTTTGCAAAAGACCAGTTGGAGATTTCCGTTGTCGGGGATGTGAATCCGGTGCAGGTTGTGGCCCTGGTGCGGAAATACTTCGGGGCGCACAAGGGAGTGACGGCGGCGGTAGAAGAAAGAGCGCCGGTGGTCTTTCCCGCAGGTAGGGAAAAAACCATTGTCGTTAATACGGCGGTGGAAAAAGCCGTCCTGGCGCTCGGCTGGCCCACTGATGATTTTTGGAATATCAGGCGAACCCGGCGCGTCAGTGTGCTGGCCTCTCTGCTGGAAGACAGGCTTCGGCGGACTATCCGTGAAGAACTCGGCGCCGCCTATTCACCAATGGCCTATAACGCACCCAGTCGGGTTGATCAGGGCTATGGCGTGCTTCGTTCTCTGGTGACCGTTGATCCCGGAAAGATTGTCCTGGTACGGAAAAAGACACAGGCAATTGTCGCCGATCTTGCTGGTCGGGGAGTAGATGCAGAAGAACTGCAGCGGATAGTTGCACCGATTCTGACGTCGATCCGGGACCTGCAGCGAACTAATCGCTACTGGCTGGAGATGGTGCTTGCCCTTTCTTCCCGTCACCCCGAGCAACTGCTATGGCCGTTGACGATCGGCAAGGATTATGCGTCAATCACCCCGGCCCAGATAAACAGCCTTGCAGCCATGTATCTCAGGCGGGAAAAAGAGGCCGTCCTGATCGTGCGGTCAAAGGATAGGAAACAGGAGTGATGGCGTCGTAAAAACTTCAATCTACGGCGTCCTGTTCCGGGGCGATTCACAACATACTGCCTGTATACTTGAGACCCGCCCCGGAACACTACTCCTCGGAGTCTCCGCTACGCTCCGCTTACCTGTATATCTGTGTTTTTACTTAGCCATCGTTTAAAAACGATTTGGACTTTTTACGGGACCATCAGAACTGATCAGCCGACCAGCCACACTGCCTGGTTCTGTGCCTTTTGGGTGGTGCGTTCCGATACGCCCCCGAAAAATCCCTTGTTGATTTCCCGTCCTCGTCGGCCAAGGACAATGGTGCCGCAATGGTGTTTTTTAGCCTGACGGAGAAGATCCTGGCTGGCATCAAGGCCGGATTGTACATCAAGTCGTTTGATACGCTCTTCAGCCACTCCGCCTTCTATTAATATCCGGGTATGGGCGCCGAAGAGGTCGTTTTCCAGATCCAGGTGTTGTGCACACCACTCTTCTCCCCATTGCGTATAAAAATCCTCGCGGGAGGCCTGGGGGTCATTGCCGAAGAATTGGGATGAGTGATACAGGTAAATTTCAGATTGCGGATTGGCCTGCATGATAAAGGACAGGTGGTCCGCTGCCATTAGAGATACCGGCAGGGCGTGGACTGCAAGGAGAAAATGGATTGACGTAACCTCGCCGTCAATGATCCATAGTGGTATTTCATGGCACGATTCCAGAAGCTGTGACGAAACACTACCGAAAAACATCTCACCGACCTTCCCCATGCCCCGGCGACCGATCAAAAGCGCATCGTAGCTGCCTTGGGCGGCTGCATGATGAATGGCGGTGGCAATGTTTGCCCTGCTGCTCGTAATTTGCACATCGATCTGTTCTTCCGTGAATCCGTTTCGCAATAATCGTTTTTTGGCATCTTGCAAGTATTTACCGGCAACCCTGGTTTTTGCATCCATTGCCGGCGACTGCCGCCGTAAAGGGTCAACATCAAACATCCAGTTCTGATC